>JADZBW010000249.1 GCA_020851885.1 Fimbriimonadaceae bacterium
GGGCCTGGCGGCAGAAAGAGCGAAAGGCATTCTGGCGGCAAGAAGGAGCGGCAAACCAGAGCCGACTTACTTGGAAGTGATGGACTCTCTGCGGAGATTCGCCTTTGTGCGCGACGTCCGATTCGCCGATGAGGACTTGTTCGGCAAGTCACTCCTGAGTGAGATTCGTGTATTTGGAGACGCATCCGTCTTTCTTTGGCGTCAAGGTGATGCGCTTAACATGGAATGGACGGCAGTTGACACCTCCGCCCACCAAATGGTGTTTGCCACTGCCTACCCGATCGACCTTGAGTTGGGCAATATGAAGAAGCTCGATGTCGAACGGGCTCTGGGGTTGAGTCAGATTCGTTACGTTGCCAATCAGCCGGGTCCGTGCCAGGCACTGCTGCGTCGTCCTGATTGGGCCAAACCGATTCCGGCGGCCATCGCGGTTCCCAAGTACGCCGAGATCACCAACTAGGCCGGATTGTCGGAGTTGAAGTGGAGTCCGATATTCACCTTCCGCCGTGCCGCGCCGCGAACTACGGTCTGTGCGGCAAGCAGAAGATTGTGCGTTTCAAGCGGATGTGTCGAGAAGGGCGATGGGGCATGGGAATCGTAGTCTTCGAGCAGCTGCACCAATTGGCGGTCCGCCTTTGCCAGACCATCATTGGTACGCACGATACCGACTTCGTTCGTCATGGTCTTCTGCATCGACCTTCGGATACGAATCGAATCGGATTCTGCAATTGACTTCGGTTCGGCAATCGGATCGCACACCGGTTCGACTTCGCCGCATTCGGAGGCATCGGCAGCCGTACTGGAAAAGACCAAAGCCTCGAGAAGACTGTTGCTGGCTAGCCGATTTGCACCATGGACGCCCGTGCAGGAAACCTCGCCGGCAGCGAAGAGTCCTGGGATCGAGGTCTGCCCCCGCAAATCGGTGACGACTCCGCCGCATGAGTAATGTTGGGCGGGCACGACGGGGATCCACTCCTTCTCTATTTCGAGATCGATGGTGCGAAGTCGTTCCCAGATTGTCGGGAATTCATGCTGGATGTCCGCGGCCGGCTTGTGGGAGATGTCCAAGTACACGCACCATGTCTCCAGTTTCTTCATTTCCGCCTCGATCGACCGGGCCACGACATCGCGCGGGGCCAATTCCAAGCGCGGATCGTAGTCGTACATGAAGCGACGCCCCAGGTGGTTGCGTAAGGTACCTCCCGCTCCGCGAACCGCCTCCGAGATCAGGAAGCTGCGCATTTGTGGGTGGTACAGGGTCGTCGGGTGGAACTGCATGAATTCCATATTCTCGACCCGGGCGCCCACCTGCAGAGAGAGGGCAATACCATCACCGGTCGCAACGCTTGGGTTCGTGGAGTGTTGGTACATTTTCCCGCAACCACCGGTAGCGAGCATCGTCGAGCGGGCAAAGAACTTTCGTTGGCCCAGTCCCTCGATTCGGGCAGATGCGCCAACGCAGGTTCCGTCCTTCGTCAGCAAACTTGTGACAAAGGCATGCTCATAGATCTGAATTCGAGGATGGCTACGGACTGCGGCAATCATGGCCCGCTCCACTTCCCAACCCGTTCGATCTTGAAAGTGGACGATCCTGTTGCGGTTGTGCCCGCCCTCACGTCCCAGGGCCAGATCACCGTCGGATTCTTTGTCGAACCTTGCACCAAGGGAGATCAACCACTCGATCGCTGCGGGCGCTTCCTTGACAAGAAAGCGAACGGCTTCACGATCACAGAGGCCCGCACCGGCGATTAGAGTGTCCTCTTCGTGGAGTTCCCAACTATCGGCGTCACTGACTGCGGCAGCAATTCCACCTTGCGCCCAATTGGTGTTCGATTCTTGAATCTCAGCCTTGGTCAGCACGATAACATCTCCTCGGTTCGCTGCTCTGAGGGCAAAAGTCAGGCCCGCCAGTCCGCTGCCGACCACCAAGAAGTCGCTAATTTGAGGCTCCATCGGCTCATTATGGGCTATGTCTCAAGACGCGGCTTCAAGGGCAACGCTGAACTGCATCTGATACAGCCCGGCATAGATTCCACCCTTGGCAAGAAGCTCGGAATGGCTGCCTTGCTCGACAATGACTCCCTTCTCCAAAACGACGATGACGTCGGCTTTGACGATTGTGGAAAGCCGATGCGCAACCACAAAGCTCGTTCGTCCTGCCAACAAATTATCCAGCGCTGATTGAAGGTGGGTCTCAGTTTGCGAATCGAGGGAGGATGTTGCTTCGTCGAGGATCAGGATGCGAGGATCGGCAAGGAGGGCTCTGGCGATCGCGATCCGTTGCTTCTCCCCAACGGAGAGCTTCACTCCATCCTCGCCAATCTTCGTTCGGTAGCCGTCAGGCAGATCGAGAATCGCGTCGTGGATGTTCGCCGCAATGGCAGCGTCCTCAACCTCGGCGTCGGTGGCTTCCAGGCGCCCGTAGCGGATATTCTCCAGCACGCTGGTATTGAATAGGATGCTCTCTTGCGCCACGACGCCCACCTGTGATCTGTACGAAAGCAGCTTGACTTCACGCAAATCATGCCCGTCGATCGTCAGCCGCCCGGACTGTGGATCGTAATGGCGCAGAAGAAGGCTGGTAAGGGTCGTCTTGCCACTGCCGCTGAACCCAATCAGGGCGATCATCTGGCCCGCTTTCACGTCTAAATTGAGGCCCTTGATGACGGGTTGCCCCGGTTCATATTCGAACCAAACGTCTTCAAACCGAACGTCGCCGCGTATCTTCGGCATTTCCAGAGAGGCCGGGGAATCAGCGACGGCGTTCTGAATATCCAACGTGCGGAAGATTCGGTATAGAGCGTTTTGCGCTCGTGCAATCGGGTCGATCGCCACCAGGAACTGAATAATCGGTCCGTACACGTAAGTGACGGAGTACATCAGGAACATCA
>JADZBW010000250.1 GCA_020851885.1 Fimbriimonadaceae bacterium
AGGGGTACAGGACTCCAAGTGAGCCCGGATACTATCCCCGTGAAGGGGCCGCCGAGCGGGGTTGCCTTCGCTCTTTGGGAATCTCGATAGATTCCTTTCCGTGGAGGTACCGAGCGGTCTGGCAATCTGCCGTTAGGAAGTCGGCCGGCGCTCCCTGCGCGACTACCTCGCCCCCATGTTCTCCCGCTCCGGGCCCAAGCTCGATCAGCCAGTCGGCGGAGAGCATCGTCTCCTCGTCATGCTCGACCACGAGGACGGTATTGCCCAAGTTCCTCAGTCGAGTCAACGTGTCGATCAATTACCGATTGTCCCGTTGGTGAAGTCCAATACTCGGTTCGTCGAGGATGTACAGACAGCCCATGAGTCCCGAGCCGATTTGGGTGGCAAGACGAATACGCTGAGCCTCGCCGCCCGCGAGGGTTCGGGCATTCCGATCCAAATTCAGATAGCCAAGCCCGACGTTTTCCAAGAACGCCAACCGTTCCAAGATCTCCTTCACGACCCGCTCGCCAATGGCCAATTGGCGCTTGGTCAGTTTCTTGGCGAGACCCCGGAAAAACGTCAGGGCATCGTCAACCGCCAATCGCGTGACGAACGAAATGTCCTCTTCGGCAACCTTCACATTGAGGCATTCGGGCTTCAGACGTCGTCCTTGGCAGGCGGGGCAGGGCTTGGTTGACATGTACTGCTCGAGATCGTTCTTGACCCACTCGCTTTCGGTGTTGTCATAGCGCTTCCGAAGCGCGGCGATCACCCCGTCCCATTGGGATTTGAATGTACGCTCCGTTTTGCCGTACTTCATGATCACGGAGATCGGCTCCTTCAAGCCATGCCACACGGCATTCAATCCCTCCTCGGGAATTTGATCGACCGGCAGGCTCGCATCGAACCCACAACTTCGTCCCACCGCGTCGAGCATCTCCGGCCACCAATCTTTGACTTCGCCCGATTTGTAGACGAAAGGTACGATCGCCCCATCTCGCAGGGGTTTGGAACGATCCGGACAGACCAATTCAATGTCGAACTCAGTCTTGGTGCCAAGGCCCGTACACTCAGGACAGGCGCCATAGGGCGAATTGAACGAGAACATCCTTGGCTCCAACTCGGCCATTGAAAAACCGCACTCCGCGCAGGAGTAGGATTCGGAGAAAAGAAGCTCCTGCACCCCATCTCCCCCTGCTCCCTCTTCCCCGGTGGGGCGCGGGGATTCAAAACTCAAGGTCACAAGCCCAGATCCCATCTTCAGCGCCGCTTCAATCGAATCGGCCAGTCGACGCTCCAATCCTTCTTTGATGATCAATCGGTCCACGACAACCTCGATCGTGTGCTGCTTGTATCGGTCCATGGGGATGTCGTCGGTGACTTCGTACATCTCGCCGTCCACCCGAACGCGCACATAGCCCGCTTTGTTAACGTCCTGCAGAACGCTCTTGTATTCGCCTTTTCGACCCCTGACAACGGGCGCCAAGATCTGGAGCTTCGTGCCTTCTGGCAGGTTCTTGGCGGCATCCACGATCTGATCGGTGGATTGTCGTTCGATCGGCCCATGGCCATTGGGGCAGTAGGGAACACCGACCCGGGCATAGAGCAAGCGAAGATAGTCGTAAATTTCGGTAACGGTACCAACCGTCGAACGAGGGTTCTTGCTCGCGCTCTTCTGATCGATCGAGATCGCCGGCGAAAGCCCTTCGATGTGGTCGACATCGGGCTTGTCCATTTGTCCCAGAAATTGGCGGGCATAGGCGCTCAACGATTCCACGTACCGCCGTTGGCCCTCGGCGTAAATCGTGTCGAACGCTAAACTGGACTTCCCCGATCCTGACAGCCCAGTGATCACCACCAAATTGTCGCGAGGAATCTCCACGGTGATATTCTTGAGGTTGTTTTCACGGGCGCCGACGACGACGATCTTGTCCTGAGACATGAGGCTATTCTACATCAAGATGGTAGACGAAACTATACGCTTTGCGTCAGCTCGATTCGGTTGGAGCCGCTCCGCTGGCACGCCGAATTTCAGGGAATTGGCAGAGTATCCGGGTTGCCGACCTCGATCTTGACGTCTCCATCCTGAGGAGGGCCCGATTCGATGTTCATTCGCCAAGTCCCGAAGCACAAAAGGCTTGCAAAACAGCACCATGCCAGATAAGGCGTCAGTAGCCATGCCGCCGACGAGCGCACTTTCGCAAAGACCAAGATCGTCGCCAAGAGCGCCAAGTCCAGGAGCACGATCTCCCAAAATGCCAACGGCAGCCTGTGCCATGCGAAGAAGAGCCATGACCATAGCCCATTGAGGATCAATTGGAGGCCGAACAGCGAAAGCCCCCACGAGCGCAGAGCGCTGGGCTCGGATCTCCAAACCTGCCAAAGGGCAACGCCCATCATGAGAAACAGGATCGTCCAAACCGGAGCGAACATCCATCCGGGCGGATAGAAGCCGGGCTTGTCGAGCGCTTGATACCAGCCTTGCAGGCCCATGATCGAGGCCTGGCTGCCAACGAAAGCCACGAGAAAGCACAGCGTCAGACAGAAGATGAGGCTTACAAGTGGAAATGGCGCGGACTTCGAATCGTCCATGGGTTCTCCTTAGGCCGCCACCAAAGACCCAATGTTGCGCTTAGGCAAAACGATGGACAATGGTACACGTCGTACGATACCGGAGGTTCGACATGCTTTTAACTTTATTGGCAGCAGGCGCCCTGGCGCTGACGCCAGCCAAAGATGCAACGATGCGCGTAGCCGGAGCATCGCTTTTTAAGAACGGCTACGTGGTGGTATTGAGGGAGATGGACGTGCCAATCAGTGGCCAGTATGTGGTCAAACAGATTCCCCAAGGCTCGCTGGGAACCGTGTGGATCACGGCAACGGATGGCACCAAGATCAAGGAAGTTGTGAACTCCTTCAACGATGTCAAGCAAGACGTGAAGGGAGAGTTTGGGACGCTCGACCAGATCCTTGCCGCGAATAAGGGCAAGGTGCTGGAATTTGAAGTCAGCATGCCTGAGAACAAGAGAATCTGGCAAAAGGGCAAGCTGATTTTGGTTTCCAGCGAACTGGCCTTCGTCGAGAATGAATCCGAGCAATTTACGATCCCCCGCAAGGATATCGTTTCGATCAAATCCAAAGAAAAGCTGGTCTATTCATTCGAGACGAAGGTCGATGCAAGGGTCCGAGGTCTTCGTTTCGACATTGAAACGGGCAAGCCCGGCAAGGTTTACATGGTCAGTCTGGAGCGCGGCGCAACCTGGGCGCCTGCCTTTGCCATCGACATCACGGACCCCAAGAAACTCGTCCTCACTGCGAAAGCAACGGCCATTAATGACCTTGAGGACTTCAATGGTGCGGACCTGCGTTTCGTTACCGGCTTCCCGAACATGAGGTTCGCTGGAACGATCGATCCTCTGCTCATGAACGTCAATGCGGACCAGTTCATCAGCACGATTTCTGGCGGTGGATTCGGTGGTGGAGGCCGCGGAGTGGGTGGACCAGGTGGCGCCCGTAACCGCGCCAGCGAAATGACGAACCAGAAGGCATCCGCACCCATGACGCCTGACGCTATGGCGGACGCAATGGACATGGAAGGCGAGGGCATGCAGGCTGGAGACCTCTTCTTCTACACGAAACCGAACATCACCCTCAAGCTGGGTGAGCGCGGCATGTACATGCTCTTCCAAG
>JADZBW010000251.1 GCA_020851885.1 Fimbriimonadaceae bacterium
ACCTTCTTGGCCGTGCCGAGCATGTCGATCCCGACATTCTCGAGCTTGGTGCCAAGGTCTTCGCTGATGAAGTTGCCCTTGGTGAGGATCGCAATGTCTTCCAGCATGGCCTTGCGGCGATCGCCAAAGCCGGGAGCCTTGACGGCGGCAACCTGAAGGACGCCTCGAATCTTGTTGAGAACGATGGTGGCAAGGGCGTCGCCCTCGATGTCCTCAGCAATGATCAGAAGTGGCCGGCGAGCGGCGGCAGCCTTCTCGAGGAACGGCAGGAAGTCCTGCGCGGAGCTGATCTTCTTCTCGTGGATGAGGATCAGTGGGTTCTCGATGACGGCTTCCATGCGCTCGGGGTCGGTGACGAAGTAGGGGCTGACATATCCTCGGTCAAACTGCATGCCCTCGACGACTTCGAGGGTGGTTTCGCGACCCTTGGACTCTTCGACGGTGATGACGCCATCCTTGCCGACCTTGTCCATCGCCTCGGCGACGTGCTTGCCGATTTCGTTGTCGTTACCGGCGATGGTGGCGACGAACTCGACCTGCTCTTTATCCTTGATCGGCTGAGCGGTTGCCTTGATCGTGGCGATGACCTGCTCGACGGCCTTATCGATGCCTCGCTTGACCGCGATGGGGTTGCCACCGGCGGCGACATAGCGGAGGCCTTCGTTTACGATCGCCTGGGCGAGGACGGTTGCGGTGGTGGTTCCATCGCCAGCGACGTCGTTGGTCTTGCTGGCAACTTCCTTGCAGAGCTGGGCGCCCATGTTCTCATAGGGATCTTCGAGTTCGATTTCCTTGGCGACGGTGACGCCGTCCTTGGTGATCGTCGGGCTGCCCCACTTCTTGTCGAGAACGACGTTTCGGCCCTTGGGACCGAGAGTGACTTTGACCGCGTCGGCGACTTTGTTCACGCCTCGCTCGAGTGCGCGTCGCGCGACCTCATCATAAATTAGGTTCTTTGCTGCCATTGGTCTATTTCCTCGATGGCGGGCGCGCTTGGCACTCCCACCTTTCGTCTGCTAAGGATACTTCGCCAGCCTCGCGAGAATCAACCGTTTTTGGCAATCACTAGATCCGAGTGCCAATAATGCGGGCATGTTTTCTTGACCCCGCGTTAGGCCTTTTGACCAATCGTACAATTCTTTGTACGATCGCCCAGTAGCATGGGAAACGATGATCGTGCAGCCAAGACGCAAAACGAACGATCCGGAAGGGACGCGCAAGCGAATACTCGATGCCGCAGCCAGGCTCTTCACAGAGCGCGGCTACGCAGGTACAAGCCTCGGGGAGGTTGCGGAAGCGGCAGGCGTTCAAACGAGCCTGATCCCCTATCACTATGAAAGCAAGGAACGACTCTGGTCGGAGACTTGCAATGCACTTGCCCAACCCATGCTGGAGTTGGCAGAAAGCATGGTCTCAGGGACGACCAGACCCGACCTGATGGAACTCTTGGAACGCCGTTTCCGGCTCATGCAGGACTCCCCACATCTGCAAAAACTGATCCTTTGGATGGGAATGGGCCAAGCTCCGATGCCAACTGGCCCGAGACAGGTCATTCCAAAAATGCTGGAGGCTTTCAGCCGCACGATGCAAAGCCAACCGGACGACCTTCGGCGCACGTTCATGCTGATCGTCGCCGCCATGGATGGCTGGTTTCTTCATCGACGCGCCCTTGCGACCATTGCCGCTCCGGACGCCGATCCCAACGAACTCGACGAAGCGTTTTTGGCCTATTTGCTGAAGATCGCTCGTGATGAGGTGACGATTCTCCGTGAAACCCAATAAGAAGATTCTCATTCCGATCGTGTTGATTTCGAGCCTTGCGGTGGCAGGCTACTATGTGGATGCGGGACGGGCGGCAAAGTACTCGAAACTCTCGGGAACATTCGAGAGCAGACCGAGTCTCCTCGGATCGCGAGCCGCCGGTCGAGTCTTGAAGATACTGGTCGACGAAGGCGATCAGGTCACGGAAGGTCAAATTCTGGCCATATTGGACTCGCCCAATACGGCGGCAGAAGCGGCTTCGCAGGCGAGTCGAGCTGAGCAAGCGCAGCACAACCTTGCGGAGACCCTCAATGGCCCTCGCAAAGAGGAGATCGAGCGTCAGAGAATGGCGGTGGTCGAGATGGAGGCCCAACTTAAACGACTCGTGAACGGTTCCCTTCCCGAGGAGATTCGGGCCGCCGAGGACCGAGCAGAGGCGGCGCAAGCTGCCTACGCCCGGGCGAAGAACGGCTCACGACCCTTGGAAATCGAGGCGGCAAGAGCGGCGGAAGGCCAAGCAAAGGCAAGGTTGGAC
Source organism: Fimbriimonadaceae bacterium (assembly GCA_020851885.1). Classification (GTDB taxonomy): domain Bacteria; phylum Armatimonadota; class Fimbriimonadia; order Fimbriimonadales; family Fimbriimonadaceae; genus 55-13. Next base: position 2,297 of record JADZBW010000251.1, read on the forward strand.
GCCATTCGGCGCGGTCCGACCCTCGAAGCCCGTGCCCAATTACAGGCCGCCGTCGATTCCGCCAAAGCCATCGAACAAAACGCCGCCGTTAACTACCGAAGGTATCAATCCCTCTTTGAAGCTGGCGCGGTCAGTCGGCAGGCGTTCGAGACCATAGAGACAACCTATAGGACGGCGGTTGCGCAGAGAAAAGCCGCCGAACAAGCTCTTCAACGAGCCAACTTGGGCAACCCTGCCGAGGAGATTCGGGAAGCTCAGGAAGCCTATCGGCAGGCCGAGGCAAATCGCCGACTCATCGAAGCAGGCCCCCGTGCTGAAGACGTCGAGATCACCCGACGAGAGATGATGGCAGCCAAAGAGAATCTCCAGTTGATGAAGCGTGGCGCTCGAAGCGAAGACATCGAAGCGATGAAAGCTCGCGTCGCGCAAGGGCGAGCCTTGTTAGACCAGCTCCACAACGGGGCGCGAAAAGAGGAAAGGGACCAAGCACGTGCGGCGGCTCAGGCCGCAAAGGCACAAGCCGTTGGGGCAAAGGCCATCGCCGAAGATCGAGTGGTTCGGGCGACTTCCACCGGTTTCGTCGAGCGGGTTTTGGTAGCCGTGGGCGACCTGGTGGGCGCGGGGACTCCGGTTGTCCAGGTGGCTGATCCAGCCGACATCTGGGTCCGTGTCTACGTTCCTGAAGCCAGCCTGGCCAATATCAAGGTTGGTGACGCCGCGACTCTACGCGTCGACGGCGTCTCGGGAGAGTTTCTGGCCAAGGTCGAGAGCATATCCGCCAAGGGCGAATTTACACCCGCCAACCTGCAATCCCCTGAAGAACGGGGCAAACAGGTCTTTGCCGTCCGTTTGCGCCTAAAGAGCCCCGACGTTCGAATTAAGGCAGGCATGTTCACCACGGTTACGGCACTTGGGGTGGGAATTGAACGCCGTTGAAATCAATGGCCTCACCAAGCGATTTGGCGAATTCACCGCCGTCGACAACGTCAGCTTTGAGGTTCGCAAAGGCGAGATTTTCGGATTCCTGGGCCCCAATGGCAGTGGCAAGAGCACTTGTATTCGAATGCTCTGCGGACTCCTCAACCCGACTTCCGGCGCTGCGAAAGTGAATGGGTTCGACATCCTCACCGAGTCCGAGAAGGTCAAACAGTCGATTGGCTACATGAGTCAGGCATTCAGTCTTTACAAGGACCTCACCGTCGATGAGAACTTGGAGTTTTTCGGCGGGATCTATGGCCTGAGGGGAAATCAGCTTGCGAAACGTAAGGCCGAGGTAGTCGAGCTGCTGGGTATGGGGCGCTATCTGAATCGACAGAGCGGGCTCTTGTCCGGTGGTTGGCAGCAGCGAGTCTCCCTGGGAGCTGCGTTGATCCACGAGCCGGCCCTGATCTTCTTGGACGAACCCACCGCAGGTATCGACCCCGTGGCGCGACGCGAACTCTGGGATCTCCTGTTCGATCTATCCAGCGCGGGCAAAACGTTCTTCGTGACGACGCATTACATGGATGAAGCCGAACGTTGCGACGAAATCGGATACATCTACCTTTCTAAGCTGGCATTCAAGGCCGCGCCTCGGGAGCTTAAGGCATTGCCGGAGGTGAATCCACTCGGGACGAAGCGACTATCGGTCGCTGCGGAGCCGCCCGCACAAGCCTTGGCGCTTCTTAAGAGACAGGAATTCGTTATCGACGCGACGATGGTCGAGGCCGAAGTCCACCTCCTGGTACCCACCGAGTCCACGGACGACCAAATCGTACACACCCTTGAAAATGGGAGAATTCAAGTTCACGGAATTCGGTCAGTCGAACCTTCATTGGAAGACGTGTTCGTCGCCGTCACAAGGAGGTTGAACCAATCGTGAGAGGCTATTGGAGCATTGTCAAAAAGGAGATCGTGCATATTCGGCGCGATCCGGCAACGCTGGTTTTCGCTCTGGCAATGCCACTCATCCAGCTGATCATTTTTGGATTCGCCATCAATCTCGACGTCCGACACATGGGGACGGTCGTGGTCGATCAGGACCGGAGCCGAGAGAGTCGAGCCTATCTCGAAAAACTGAAGGCAACCCAGTACTTGGATCTCGATATGGCCGTCGATACATCCGAAGAGGCGACCAGCTTCATCAGAGCAGGTAAAGCCAAAGTGGCGGTGGTCATCCCCACCGGCTTCGGCGAAATGAGGGCTTCAGGCAAGACGGCCCAGATTGGCGTCATTATCGATGGTTCTGACAGCACCACGGCGACGCGTGCCAGGTCGGTATTTGGGATGAGTTCCGGCCATGCCGACGTCGAGCCTCGAATGAACATGCTGTTCAATCCGACGATGCGAACTGAGACATTCATGGTTCCCGGTCTCATCGCGATCATCCTCCAACTCGTACTCGTATCCATGACCTCTTTCAGTTTGGTAAAGGAGCGTGAATCG
>JADZBW010000252.1 GCA_020851885.1 Fimbriimonadaceae bacterium
CCGGTCGAGAACGTGAGTTTCGTTCCCTGGGTCTTCGGCGCAGCATTCATTCACGGGATCATCGTCCAGACCACGCGCAAGCACTGGCAGATCAGCAATATGCTGCTCGGCGGCCTACCGTTCCTCGCTTTCCTCTTTGGCACTTTCCTGACTCGATCTGGCTTCCTCGCCGACGCAAGCGTCCACAGCTTTGCCGAGATGGACCGATCTGCGCTCAAACTGCTCATCGGCGTGATGGGCCTGACCACCATCGGCTGTCTCGGTCAATGGGCTTTCCGCGCCATTCAAGACAAGAAAGTTCTCACGGTAGCGACCGAATTGAAGGGTGGCCACCGCGAGGGTTTCTATCGTGCGGGATCCATCTTGTTGACCGCGATGGGCCTCGCGACGATGATCGGCATGAGCGTGCCGCTATTCATGGCGTTTGGCGGCAATCCTCCCAAGGTCGTAGAAGAGCGGACTTATCACCTTGTGCTGCCCTGGATCTTCATTCCAATCATGATCGTGATGGCGGTTGCGCCGTTCGTATCGTGGAAGGGGATGCCGGCCAAGGAGATCATCAAGAAGGCCTATTCTCCCCTTTGCATCACGATCGGCGTGACGGGGTTCGTCATGATGGCGATCGCATTGTCCCCGCTTGGAAAAATTGCGAATCTGAATCAGCCCATCAATTTCCCAGGCGGTATGCAGGTTCGCGGCCTCCCGTGGGTGATGTTCCTGTCTGGAATCTGCACGTTCGTGTTCGTGGCCAATATCTGGCGGCTCTTCGAGATCGTAAAACGTTCAAAACTGGGCGTCTCCTCGTTCGTCACCCATATGGGAGTGGCGATCCTGATGGCCGGTTTGATCATCTCGCGAGGCTTCGAGCGACACGATCAAACACTGGTGTCGAAGGATCGACCCGGACGGATCTTGAGTTACGAAATCAACTATGCGGGAATGACGTCGAATACCCACGACCGAAATAACAAGGTCAAGTTCACCGTTACGGACGCCCACAAGGGCGACAAGGTCTTGTTCACCGCGACGCCAGGCTTCTATTACAACGTCAGCATGGATGGTCAGGAAAGCCCCATGGTTTGGCCGCATATCCAGCGCTTTGCCACCCATGACTTCTACCTCTCCATGCAGCCTCCAGAGACCCAGACCGGCGAGGAACTATCGCTGGTACCCGGCAAGAGTATCGACTTGGGGAACTTCAATCTGAAGTACAAGGAGATGACTCGCACAGGCGAGCCCGGAGCCCCGGGAACGATATTTGGCGCGCTTGTTGAAGTCACCACTCCGTCAGGCAAGAAGACCCTGAACCCGACAATGGAGTTGGGGGCCGGTGGGCCGTCGATTCAGCATCCTGCCAAGTTGAGCGAGGGACTGAACATCGCCATGGTCGGGATGGACGTGGCGACGAAGTCGGTCAAGCTGCAGGTTCAATCCACCAACCCGGTCTATCCGATCGAGGTGTACCAGAAGCCACTGACCGGTTTGGTGTGGCTGGGAACCGGGGTGATGACCATTGGCGGGTTCTTGTCGGCACTCTATCGCCGTCGAGTGCGAAAGCTGGTCGGTAGCGAATCGGACCGGGCAGAGACCGAGGCAGAAGCAGAATTGGCTCCGTCCACGGGAAAGACTCTCGTGACATCTCAATAAGGACAGATACATTCATGAAAAAGCTACTTGGCATCTCACTGACTCTCGGCGCCGTCGCCATGGCGATGGCCCTCTCTTCGTTCAGCAAAACCTTCGTCGACACCTACAAAGTTGGCGCAGGCTCGACCCTCGGAAAAGCTGCTTGCTCGGTTTGCCACGCAAGCCCAAGGGGTGGCAAGCTCAATGCCTATGGCAAGGACGTCGATGCTGCTCTCAAGGCTAGCGGCGGCAAGAAAGTGACCGCGGCGGTCCTCAAGGCCGTCGAAGGCAAGGACTCGGACGGCGATGGCAAGAAGAACATCGACGAAATCAAAGCGGACACGATGCCCGGCGGCTAAATGCACAAATCATGGCCCGCATCCGCCAGGGTGCGGGCTTTTTTGTGATTGGCGCAAGTTCCATTGCGTGATTGGCCAGTTCGAACTGAGTGGCGTCAGCTCCTTGACCCAATGGAGAATTTGGCGGAGTCAGGCGAATTTCCGGGTTGTCGCGGTTACACCGGTCGAACACGGCCACCAACGCAATGGACTGCACCATCCTTACAAAGAAGAACCCACTTTTGCTTACCGGTTTTTTCGAACCAAGAAGAGCTTCCAAATGGAAAGGCCCAGGAGTAGCGCAAGCCCCACGATGATCAGGATGGCGCCGAATGAGAGAGGGCGATCGGTGCTGGACGCGTATCCCTTCTTTTGCAGCGCCGGCAGCCCGTTAACGGATTGTTCCAGGACGCTTCCTTTTCCTTTCGTGTAGGTGAATTGCTTAGGAGGATCAGTTCGAACGTCGACGATTTCTACGGATGACTTGGAACCAAGGAGTTGGTCGAGACTTTGCATATTGCCGTCAACGTCGTCGATCCGCGTGCATACCATCACGACTTGAGCGTTCCCGTCCTGGTCGAACTGCCGCTCCAGTTGTATCTGTTGTGGAAAAGGATCCGTGGCCTTGCCATAGCCACTGAACTTCCAGCGCTCGATTCCCTGAACCTCGGCGCTCGCCAATCTTCCGTCTTGAAACGACAGTCGACAGGGCAAGTAGTCGCCGGATGTTGTCGAGATCGTAATCATCCGGCCGACGACCCCGTCTTTGGTTAACTCGAAATCGACGAACTCCTTGATGCCCGGCAGCTGCACCGGTAGGATCGGCAACTGGGTTACGGCGGCGCTATAGGGCTGCGCGTTCGCGGATAGCGTCAGATGATCTCCACCCGACCATCCACTTTCAACGGAAACGCCGTTGGAGATCAGCGTCCAGTTCACTTGCGAGTTCAGTTGCCGAGTGACGAGCATGGTTCCTTTCTCAAAAACGAAGGATACGATGCTCGATTCCTCACTGCTCTTCTGACCTGAACGAAGCGAAGCCAAAACACGATTGGCTTGCTCCTGGCTCACTCTTCCCGCCTTCACAAGGTCGTCATATTGTTTGGTCTTAGTCTTAACCAATTCGTCGACTTCGGCCCGAGTCCTGTTCACCGATTTGGTCACGGTGTATGAGACGGCTATCTTGGGGCTCTGGCCATCGATGACCGGAACATCCATCTTGAGGGCCTATTGGCCGAACGACTGTGCCGCAAGGCAGAACAGGACTAGTGTAAGAGATCGATTCATGTTATGGGAGCCTAATATTGAGGAGCCAGTCAATGTCTCCGATCACCGCCCCTTTGGCGGCATTGAGTTGACGCGGCGTGATCGACTTCACGTGCCCATCCGCGAAACCGGTTACGTATCGATAACCTCGGTAGAGTCTGGTGTAGTCGACGTTTTGAGTGCTGTCGGTGTTGATGGGGCGATCGGCGTGCCAAGCTCCGGTCCGGTCGTTAACGATGGCGGCGGAGCTTGGATTCCTAATCGAGGAGATTGTCGCACCGGTTAGCGATAGGACTTCGTTATACCAATAGCTGGTTCCAGTACCGGCGAAGCTTGTGGGCAGTTCCTGAATCGGCCCCTGGAAGAAATCGACGACCCGCAGTCCGCGATCGAGGAGACAGTGATACAAACCGTCAGTTTTGGTATACGGATCGATGAAGTTGCGTAGAGGCAGCGCTTCCGAGCATAAGCGCAGGTTATCAGAAATATTGGAACAGAACGGTTTCACGTGGGAATCCACCGCTGGCGGGTAAGCGCCGTCGAAGTCGATGAGATAGAGTTCGACGGCGCGAACTACGTGGCCCTGGTTTGAGATACAGACCGTGCCCTCGGCGGAAAACTTGGATCTCTGAAAAACCGGCATCAAGAGGCCCGCGAGGATGCACAAGATTGCGATGACAACCAATATCTCCATCAGCGTAAATGCCTTCTTGACCTTCATAAAAGAATTGGCTCACTCTGGGCTTGCGTTGCGCTCAGGGCTCTTGTACGCCGCATTGTCCTCTCGCACGCCCCCTCATTTGGCCCGTCGGCATATTCGTCGATTGAAGCACGCAGACGCACGCCTCGCCGGACCCTTGCGGAGCATAGATGTTGATGGAGATGGGATTCGTTACTGGCGCCTCGACGCAGTTCGTGTTGTTTTGGTACGGCGAGGCGCACCCGCCGTTATCCCGAATTTCATCGTAACACCACGCAAAGCCCATCAATCCCTGTTGGCACTGAGTGCTGGTTCGAGCATTGACCATCGGCACGTAGGCGCACCGCACCCGGGGACGGCGTGGGCGAGCGTGGTCAGCAGGACCGAGCCCGTAAAGACCACCAAGGCCATGAGATTGTCCGTTTTTCGGTTCATAGCGATAGCATTCTGCCCCCCCCCTGATAGTACTTGTCAAGTGCCTTCTTGGAAAACTTTCAACTTTTCTTGTTCGTTTGGACAGTTCCAATCGGATGTAAGAAGATATTCAGAGCTTCAAGGCGAACCGAGAGTGCAGCCTGATGCAGATTTCGGCAAGTCCGCCAAAAATACCGTCACATGGGCAATGGTGATTTTTGAGTTATTGAATTTCTCGATGGATGCGGGATCGATGGGAAGGGTTGGTCCCAGGACCGTGGATTCTTGAGGCTTAGCGCAAGAAGAAGCGCATACTTGCAGTAAAGTACGCGCTTCCCAAGGATAGACGGAAAGTCTTAGGTGCTTGGCTTCTCGGCTCTTTCCACGTGATGTCCCTGGACCCACGGCGGGAGGAGTTTGACCAAGAGATAAAGGATGACGATCGGGAGAATCAGCAGGCCGATCACGCCGAGAACTCCTTCATACTCGACAAGCCCCAGGCGATAGGTCGTTAAGCCTTTGAGGCTCTTGGAGAACAACTGCCCTCCAATCACCACGTTCCAACGCATCGCGAACACGCCGACGAGTACAAAGGCCGAGGCGGCCGTGTACATCGCTCCGCGTACGGAGGCCGGCGGCCATATCGCACGAGTGAAGGCGATCATCGCCAGGGGAACGATTCCGCCAAGGAAAAACTGCAGCCCCAGGATGGTCCAGAACAGGTAACCGGACGTGAGCAAGCCGAAGATGTCTACCCATTCTCCGGCCTCATAGATGCGGTGGACGACGTCCAAAGACTCCAGCGCCAGATCGAAGATGAGGGCGAACATCAGGTACCGCGCGATGGCGTCCAGACAGGGAACGTTCTGAACCTGCTTTCGGACCTTCGTGGTGACGATGAAGATCAACATCACCAAGGCGATCCCAGAGACGATCGCGGAGAGGAGGAAGATAATCGGCATGAGCACGCTGGACCACCAAGGATTGCTCTTGAGCGACCCGAAGATGAACCCAACATAGCCGTGGAGGAGGACCGCGGAGGGAATTCCAATGATGGTCAGGAACCTGCCTGCCTTGTCGTCGAAATCGAGCGCCTTCGGTGAAACATCTTTGACTCCCAGAGTGAGGATGTTATAGAAGAGCTTGAGCAGCCCCTTCGTCGTCTCGGACTTGGCGACGATATCGGCCCTGAAGTCGAACCAGATCTCCAGGAGAAGGACCGCCATCAGGTACCAGAGGTACACGAAGCCGAAGATTGCCATCGCCGACGTCAAGTGCGGCGTGATCATGATCTGGAAAGACCGTTCCATATGCCCAAGGTGGGTGACCAGTGGAATCGGGGCGCAGATCAGGAAAGCCAGCGCGGTCAGCAGGGCCAGCCGATAGGTCGGAGCAACCGGCTTGGCATCGAAGACACGAACGAGCGAGGCGAGGATAAAGGCTCCCGCCACGAGCCCGGTCAGGAAGGGGTACAGGACGATCAGGACGCTCCACTGGAGCTCCTTCTCATTCGGAAATACATATTGCCCGGAGGCGAAGGGAAGCAGGTAGTGCATGCTTAAACGACCTCCTTGCTGAGACCCTTGTATTGAACTTTCGCGCCCGTCATTAGGTTCGGCTTCATCGTCATCGTCGCGTTTTCGCGAACGAACTTCGCAAGCGGACTGGCATCGTCGCTCAGGTCGCCAAAAAGCCGTGCGCCCGTAGGGCAGACCTCGGCACATGCCGGCTGTTCGCCCTTCTTGATCCGGTGGTAGCAGAGCGTGCACTTGTCGGCGGTGTTTCGCTTCGGATTCCAGAATCGAGATCCATAGGGACAGGACTGGATGCAATAACGGCAGCCGATGCACCAGTCGTAATCGACGATGACGACTCCTTCTTTCGTCTCGAATGTCGCGCCGACTGGACAGACTTGGGTGCAGGGCGAATCGTCGCAATGATTGCAAAGCTTGGGTACGAAGAAAGCTCGTTCGACCTTGTCTTCGTCGATATCGTTTTCGAATCCATTGATTCCGCCATTCGGCGAAGTAATCGAGACGCTGCCATCCTTCATGATGGCGTAGCGCTCAATCCACGTTCGATAGTGGCCAGGGGGAACATCGTTCTCTTCGGAACATGCCTGAACGCACCGGCCGCAGCCAATGCATTTCTCAATATCGATCGCCATCGAGTACCAAGGAGAACCTGGGTACCGACCCTCCTTCTTCGTCCCTTTGAGCTTCATCTCGCGGCGAACGTTCTGAAGCGTGGAAATTCCGCCGACGCCACCGGCAACTCCAATCGCGATAAGCAGCACGGATCGCCCGACGGTTTGAAGCGTCTCCCTACGAGTGATATCTTTCGGATCTTCGCTCATTACTTCTTCACCGCCGGCAATTCGTGTATCGAGTGGCAATGGACGCACTTGCTGTCTGGGTTGTGCGTCTTGGGGTCGATTTGGGGATACCAGGCTGGCCGAGAGACGATCATCGCATGACAGCGAGTGCAGTCCGCTCTCGTCGAAGGTACAAACGGCTTTGCCTTTTCCCAGTCTTCCGTGTGGGCCTTGGCTGCGCCGTGGCATGACTCGCAGTGAACGCCTTTCTTGACGTGAACCGTCGCTTCCGCCTTGTCTGGGTGGCATTCCATGCAAGCCTTCATGCCTGCGTGCTTCAAAGGAAACGAAGCAACGAGATCTGGCCCCTGCTTGCGATGGAAGCCGTCTTCAGCAAATCCTTCGGGGACAAGCTGTCCTCTAACAACTAAGAAAAGGCAGACTAGTCCGCCAAAGACAAGTGATATTCGCGAAACCTGTGGTGCCATTTCCACCTCTCGTGTGAGTGAGGACCGCGTCAACGATTGGGCCCAACGGGTCCAACCGTATCCTTGAACCACTTTCTACCATGGATACAAGCCAAGTCACCGTCTCGAATTCCGTGTCATGAAATCTGACCACAAGGACAGAGAACGGACAAGCGTCGACCGCCCGAGCGATCTGGATATTCGTGCATATTTGAATTCAAAATCGTCCTTAGGGCGGCAATCTGCGGTCCAAGCAGGTCATCGATTCCCGGATAACGCGTCGCCGATTGGCAGAATGGGCTCCTTGTGTCGCGCTCGATGACTGTGCCACACTCGAACAGCAACGCACTACGTGGCCGAGGTTGGCCCAGATGACGCAAAAACTGCACGGACTAATCGAGTACACCGCCAGCAAGTTTGGACATGTAGCCGATCACTCTGTTTCTGCATCTCTGGTCCGTCGATCCCAATTCCCTACCTCCGAAGACCCTACGGAGCTTAGTCTTTCTAGTGTCTTGGAACCACATTCAGCCCACTTGCCGATGCCCTCGTTCTCGATGGGTTCAGGGCACGAACGGGTTGATTCCAAGGTATTTCTTCAGGGCATAGGGAAGGCGCTCGGCGCGCGGGCGAATGCGGTCACTCCGACCAATCGTCGGATTCATCA
>JADZBW010000253.1 GCA_020851885.1 Fimbriimonadaceae bacterium
CATCACCAAGCAGGCGGGAGAGATTTCTGGATCTACCGGTAGAAACTCCTTCCTGAAGACCACCGCCGAATACCGCACCTATTTCAGCGATCAGAAGCCGCGCGGCCGCAACGAACTCGACGCTCCCCGGCGAGTCCTCGCCTTCCGCGTCCGGTACGGCGTCATTTCCGGCCAAGTGCCCTTCTTCGAGCAGTTCTTCGCGGGTGGCTCCGATACCGTTCGGGGCTACGAAGAGGATCGCTTCTGGGGCAAGCAGACCGTGATCAGCACCCTGGAATACCGCTATCCGCTGCAAAAAGCGCTTGCCGTCAGCGCCTTCATCGACTACGGCGGAGCTTGGGACGGATACGGCCAAGTAGGCAAATACACCCAGACAAGGACCGCGAAGTTCAATTTGGGTTACGGCCTCGGCTTCAGCTTCCGATCACCCTTGGGCCCACTGCGACTGGACATCGGTTTCAACGACAAAGGAAAGAGCCGTACACACTTCCAAATCGCGACGTCTTTCTAAGAGAATACGCATGAAGAAGCAATACATGGGTTGGACCGTTGCCGCTGCCGTACTCGGCGCGATGGCCGGAAGTGGATTCCAGGCGAAAGGCGAGAAGTACGGTGTCGTCGACATTGGGTCGATCTTCTCCGACAGCGAGTTCAAAAAGAATCAAACCGACAATCTCCGCACCCTGAGCACTCAGCGGCAGGACCTGCTCCAGTTCGCCAATACCTATCCGGTGTTCTCAACCGAACAAGCCCAGAGGTTCCGCGATCTCAGCATCAAGGCCCAGATCACTACTGCGGAGAAAGCGGAACTCGAAAAAATCAAGAAGGACGTTATCGACCAGGACAAGAAGTTCAAGAACCTTCAATTGAAGTCCAATCCAACTGCCGATGAAGTGGCGCTTCTGCGTGAATACAACGATCGCATGCAGAACATGGTCAAGACCATCGACCGATGGGCGCGCGAATTCAGCGTCGAGTTGGAAGATATCCAGGACAAGATGCGCACGGAGACTCTCGACCGCGTCAAGCAGGCAGTTCAAGAAGTTGGGACGAAGCAAGGGTACACCGTCGTTTACGTCCAGGACATCGTTCCCTATTCGGCAAACAACCTAACCGCCGACTCGCTTAAGGCAATGAATTCAAAGAAGTAGGCATTCATGAAAACGGACAAACTCACAAAATTAGGCTGGATTGCCGCAATCGCCCTCGTTACGGTTTGGGTGGGATCGGGATTCCAGGAAGGCGCCAATAAGATCGCCGTCGTCGACATCGCCAAAGTCGTGGAGCAGAGCAATCATGGCAAGGCCAATCAAGACGCCTTTGCCAAGATGAAGAAGGCCCGCGAGGATTTGTTGCAGTTTATTGATGACAACCGAGTCTTAACCAATGAGCAGGCGCAGGATCTACGAAACCTGTGGCTTAAGGATAATGCCACCGCCGAAGAAAAAAGCAAGGTGGATCGGATTAAGGCCGATGTCGTCGCCTCCAACAAGAAGTGGACGGAACTGGGACAGAAGCCGAATTTGACTCCCGAAGATAGAACCCTGCTCGACGAGTATGCCAAGCGCGGTCAGAACATGGAGGTCGTCGCCCGCAAGTGGTACGGCGATTTCACCAACGAAATGCAGGCATGGGCGGACAAGCAGAAGGTCACGAGCATCGAAAAAGCTCGGACCGCCATCCAGACCGTCGCGAAGCAGCAGGGCTTCACCATCGTCTTCGAGATCGGCATCGCCCCGTACGGGGCAAACGACCTGACTGCCCCCGCACTTCAAGCAATGAATGCATCGCCGTAGGATTGCCATCGTCTTTGCCTTGGTCACGGCTTCCGGTTGCGCTAGGCCGCCGGAAGCCGTTTTCGTTGACATGGCCCGTGTGATCGCGGTTGAAGACCAGCGTCCAGACGTCAGCCACCAAGCCAATCAAGCGCGAATCCCCAACCAGTCCCTGCCTCCCAAACTGGCAGCCGTGGGCGGGGCCAAGGAAGTCCTGATTCGCGATAAGGCGGAGGCCACAATCGACTCCGCCCTCGCGAAGATCAAGGAAGAGCGAGAGTCCGCAATCCGAGTCCTCACCCGCCGCCTCGGAGCGCTGCGAAGCGCCGAAATCGATCAGCAGAAACAGGAAGCCCTGACTGAGTTGGCCGAGCGCCAGTCCGCCTACCTGAAAGACGTCTACGATCAGCTCTACGCCGTCTTCCGAGCCTATGCCCGCGATCGAGGCCCCGCGAAATTCAGAATCGAATTCCTGCAAGTTAAGAAGCCCGACCTCTTCGTCAGCCGAACCTCCCAAACCCCATTCGCCGCTCAACTGGCCAAGGAACTTACCTCCTTGCGCTCCCATGTCAAAGAGCTCGACGCCGAATACGCAAAGCAGGCCAATTCGATCCTCAACCAGGCAGAATCCACCATCAACGCCGAACAGGGAGCCATCCAATCCAAATTTGAGACGCTCCGCGCAAACGCACTCGAAAGGGCCGCCGTCGATGCCCGCCAAACGATCGGCGAATCCCAAGGGGCAACCGAACTCCATCTCGGTGCGAATCGTTCGGTCCGCGTCCCCGCCACCGCCGCCCATCGCGTGACGATTCCGGGTAGCAACGGGAGCCCAATACCATCGCCTTCTTCAACCAGTCAGAACGTCACAAGCGAGGCGGATCGCGCCACAATCGTAAAGCAGCAACTCGAGATTTGGCTTAAGTCGAGAGGTTTGGTAAGATCGGACACCCGGTCCGGCGCTCGGGATGCTACCGATGAGTTCGTATTATGGAGAAAGACACACCAGGTTGGACGCTGACCGAACTCGCTGAGATGCTGGGAGGCACCGTCGCCAGCCATCCCCATTACCGAGTCAAACGCCCTGTCCCCGCCGATTCCGACGATACGGAGGGCATTGCCTTCTGCGAATCGGAACCGTATCTGGAGAAAGCCCATGTTCACAACGTCGGCGCCCTCCTGCTCCCCTTCAACCTTAGTTCCCATCTCAAGCCGGCTATCCATGTGGAGCACCCGCGAGTCGCCTTTGGCCGCCTGCTCGCCATTTCGAGCCGGCCGCTCCCGATTGCCAACGGCATCCATCCGACGGCCGTGATCCACGAGGAAGCGATCGTCGATGAGACGGCTTCCATTGGTCCCTACGCGGTGATCGAACGCGGCGCGGAAATCGGCGCCAAAGCCCGGATCTTCGCCTTCTGCTACGTCGGCGAGAATTGCACGGTAGGTGATGGCACGATCCTCTATCCCCAGGTCGTGCTCTATCAAGATGTCAAGGTTGGGAGCAACAGCATCATCCACAGCGGCGTCGTCCTCGGGGCCGATGGCTTTGGGTTCGTGTGGACCGGTCAGAAACAGCAGAAAGTGCCTCAGGTCGGTCGAGTCGATGTCGGCGACGATTGTGAGATTGGCGCCAACACCGCCATCGACCGGGCAACCTGCGGGGTCACCTCGGTGGGCACGGGGACCAAACTCGACAATCTGATCCAAGTCGGGCACAACGTCTCGATCGGCCGAGACAGCGTCATCGCCGGCCAAGCGGCGATCGGCGGATCGACCACCATCGGCGATCGTGTGACCATGGCGGGACAATGCGCCATCAGCGACCATGTCGTTATCACCGACGATGTGACCCTCGGCGGATCCTCGGGAGTCGGCAGCGATATCCTGACCAAGGGAGCCTATTTCGGTCGCCCCGCCCAACCCGCTTCCGATGGGCTTCGCGCCCTGCTGCTCTCCGCAAAACTCCCCGAGATCTACAGTCGGTTGCGGGCCCTTGAAAAGAAAATGAAAGCCATCGAGGGCGACGCCGAGTGAAGTTCACCCGGCAAACTCTCAAGAACGAAGCGTGCTTCGAAGGCTTGGGCTTGCATGGCGGCCAACCAGTTCGGGTGAGGGTCATGCCCTCCGACGAGGGCATCCGCTTTCGGGTGGGAAGTCAACGATGGCGTGCCGTCGCCGAAGAAGTCACCCAAACCGACCGGTGCACCCGACTCGGCGATGTCTCCACCATTGAACATCTCATGAGCGCCCTCGCGGGTTTGGAGGTGACCGATGCCGAGATCGAAGTGGAAGGCGGGGAAATGCCCGGTCTCGATGGCTCCGCTCAAGAGTTTGTCAGCGGCATCCTCGCCCAGGGCCTCACTCAGCTCGACGATGCGGAGATTGAGACCCCCTTCAAGCGGGTCTTCCTCCAAGAAAAGGACGTCAAAAGTGCGATCGGCAGGGGGGCGGGCCACTGGCAATACACCTACGACTTGGGCGAGCGTTGGCCCGGCTCCCAGACTTTCGAGTCCCCCGATGTCGTGCTGGAATACCGCAAGGAGATCGCCCCTGCCCGCACCTTTGCCCTCATCGAGGAACTCCCAATGATCGAGAAATTCGGTTTGGGAAAGGGCCTCGACGAGAACTCGGCGCTCGTGATCGGTGAAGTAGGGTTCAGAAATGAGCCACGCTTTGAAGACGAACCAGCCCGGCACAAGCTACTCGACCTCATTGGCGATCTCTATCTTTCCGGAATCCCGATCCGATTCCTCAACGTCGTCGCCGAGCGAAGCGGGCACGCCTCCAACGTGCGCGCCGCCCGAAATGTCCGTGAATCCCTCGGGCTCCTGAGTCTCTAGCCAGCCCTACTTCATGTAGGTGTCGCGATCCATCTCTCGAAGCTCCAGCGTCAGCGATACCTCGCCGTTCTCCAATGAGGACGCGAACTGGTGCTTGAGCTCGGCGTACATGCCCGCGGCAATGGTCTGCCTCAGCTCCAGCGGTCGCCCGGTCATGATCGCCACCGTGCAGTGCGCGAATCCGCTAGGCGCGCCTTCCCCCATGTGCCAATTGACGCGAAGCGTGTGATACGCCTTGATCGAGGACGCGAGGATCGACTCGTAGGTGCCCAGCTTGGCAACCAGAGCCTCCAGGATATCGGGGACTTGGCCGTTCTCAGCCAGGTCGGCAGTCGTTTCCAAATGGATGTGTGGCATTTACTCCTTGATTGTCGCCCATCCTGGCCCATCCCCGCAACGTTGCCTGTTCTTCTCGGCGCATGTCGTGGAAGTCCTAACGCGGGCAAGTCCCAACGAGGGTTTAGACATGAAAATGGGTTTGAAAGTGCCATTGGCGATGGCGTTTCTCTTCGTGGCAAGTTTTGCGAAGGCAAGTATCACTTCACTGACTTCCATTCCGATTGCCGATATTCTCGCTCATCGCGAGGCGGTCTTAGGCTACAACGGCTACTTCAACGAGCGCAATATCGATAAGAAGGTCTATCACTATTCTTACGTCTGCGTCGGCGTTGGCGACTTTGCGGAAGTGGCGTATGGCGACAGCCTGGAGAAGGAGCAGACGTTCCACATCAAGGTCAAGTTGCTGGAAGGAAGCAACTACATGCTCAGCGCGGGGGCGATGAACATGGGCGAGCAAAGCGGAATCAAAGCCGATTGGTTCGTCGCGGGCCGCTACGATATCAAGGACCTCCGGGTTCATTTCGGCTACCTCAAGAATGATGAGGATCGCGGGTTCGTCGGCCTCGATTTCCCGATCTTCGGCACCTGTACCGGCATGTTGGAGTGGGTCACCGGTCCTGGAGCCTACGGTTGGGTTTCGTTGAACGTGCCCATCAAGCAACTTCCCGGGCTCAATCTGTGGCTGGGGGCCGGAATCCCATCCGACCGCAAGGCCCAAGGCAACCAGAGCACGGTTGGAGTCTGGTACGGCTTCAAGTTCTAAACCCAAGCGCCGATCAAACAGAGAATGCCATCACGCTCATGCGCGATGGCGCTCTCCGTTTGATGCCTGCCTGGGTCGAGGCTAGCCGATCTCTTTGACGCTGGTGCCCCAGTCGAATCCACCGACCGAGATCACGTCGCCCGCCGAGTACGATTTCGTCGAATTGCGGATGGCGGTGTGGGAACGGCCGAACTTGATTTCGTAGCGTTTGCCGTCTCTTTCCGCCACAAGGGTCTGAGTGACGCGTCGCCCAAGCTTGCCGGCGAAAGTCTCTCGACGATCGACGCTGACGACCCTGAAGTCGGCGGCGGGCTGGCTCATATTGGCCGAAAGGATGGGGAGGAGATAAAGCATCTTGATTGATCCTACGGCACCAGACGGGCCATTGCCCACTTAGGCCGACGAATCCCCTAGAAATACCGAGTCCGGCCGTCTGGGACCCGGTGGGCTGATGGCGGGCCCAGGCGGTACCCTATAGGTTCCAATCAACAGGAAATCAAGCAAATATGGAAACCACACTCGTACTCATTAAGCCAGGCGGCGTTCAGCGCAATCTGATCGGCGAAATCACCCGCCGCGTCGAAGCGCGCCAACTCAAAGTCGTCGGCCTCAAACTCGTGAATGCCAGCCGTGCGACCGTGGAAGAGCACTATGCCGAGCACAAAGGCAAAGGCTTCTTCGAGGATGTCGTGAATTACCTTTGCTCCGGTCCGGTTGTAGCCATGGCCGTCCAGGGCACCAACGCCATCAAGGCCATCCGCACGATGATGGGCGCCACCAATCCCCTGGAAGCCACCCCTGGCACCGTGCGCGGAGATTTCGCCCTCACAATCGACGATAACCTCACCCACTCCAGCAGCGACCCCGAAGCCGCCGGTCGTGAACTCACCCTCTGGTTCCCCGAAGGCACCGTCGGCTGAGACCAGGATTTCGATGGCTTCCGGTTGAGGGCCGCCCCCTCACCCTAAATTCCTCTCCCTGTCCCCAGGGAGAGGAATTTAGGG
>JADZBW010000254.1 GCA_020851885.1 Fimbriimonadaceae bacterium
AAACTGGGCCGGACAGGCCTCCAGGTGAGCCCGCTTTGCCTTGGAACGATGAATTTCGGGCCCCAAACGACGGAGCCTGACAGCTACGCGATCATGGATCGAGCGCTAGAGCACGGCATCAATTTCTGGGATACCGCCGATGTGTACGGCTGGAAGAAGGGCGAGGGGATCACCGAGCAAATCATGGGGCGGTACTTTGCCCAAGGTGGAGGCAGGCGCGAGAAGGTCGTGCTGGCCACAAAGGTCTACGGAGACATGGGAGACTGGCCCAACACTTCGAGGCTCTCTGCGCTTCATATCCGAAAAGCATGCGACGATTCCCTTCGTCGACTTAAGACGGACTACCTCGACCTCTATCAGTTCCACCATATCCATCGGGAAACGCCATTCGAGGAGATCTGGCAGGCATGTGAACTGCTCGTTCGGCAAGGCAAGGTGATTTACTTCGGCTCCTCGAATTTCGCGGGATGGCATATTGCGATGGCGAACTCGGTGGCGGCCAACCGCAATTTCCTTGGATTGGTCTGCGAGCAATCGCTGTATAACCTGAACGCTCGGACGATCGAGATGGAAGTCATCCCCGCCTGCCGGCATTACGGGATGGGTCTGATTCCTTGGAGCCCACTGGGCGGTGGTCTGCTTGGTGGCGTGCTCGAAAAAGTGGCTGAGGGGCGAAGAGCATCGGAAGGCACCCAGAAAGCGATCGAAGCGAATCGAAGCAAATTGGAACAGTGGGAGGCATTCTGCAAGGAAATCGGCGAGAAGCCGGCCGACGTTGCTTTGGCGTGGCTGCTCGCCAATCCGGTTGTCACCGCGCCAATCATTGGGCCGAGAACGATCGAGCAGTTGGACGGGTCTCTCCGAGCACTGGAGATCAACCTTGACGCCGGAGCGATGGCGAAGCTCGACGAGATCTTCCCGGGATTCAAGACCGCGCCCGAGCACTACGCCTGGTAACGCCGACATGGCTGGGTTTTCGATGCGGAAACCTAGCCTGGCTCGGTTAACTTGACTTTGCAGCGTGCCGCAAGTTCCTCGATCAGGAGTTCATAGGGCACTTCAAGCCCGTTGCGACTCCAACCCACCGGAACTCGGACTTTGCCAGAAACGATGTAAGCGTAAGGCTTGATCGTCAGGTTGCCCTTGTCGAGTTTGAACGTAACGCTCTCGTTTCGGAT
Organism: Fimbriimonadaceae bacterium; assembly: GCA_020851885.1. Taxonomy (GTDB): domain Bacteria; phylum Armatimonadota; class Fimbriimonadia; order Fimbriimonadales; family Fimbriimonadaceae; genus 55-13. The sequence continues at coordinate 1,179 of JADZBW010000254.1, forward strand.
CGAGATCTCAGTGACGCGCTTGTACTCGATGGATTTGATCGAGGCGCCTTTCACGACGTCGAAGTGGTTCTCTTGGAGGACATACTCGCTTGCCTCCGCTTGGCGATGGAGCATGTCTGCCCAAGCGCTCTTGCCCAGGTCGAAGATGGCCGTGGCCGCGTCCGCGACGGTTGCCCCGACTTTCTTGAAGTCGCTGCGATCGCGGTAGGGATCGACGGCATCTTTGCCCTTGCTCTTTGCCGACTTTCGGTAGCTATCGGCGGCTGTTTCCAGCCATCGTATCGCTTCGCCAGGTTTGTAACGGATGGGTTCCATCTAGGGCCGATTATAAGCCGGGGTTTGGGAATGCGCGAAGGCACTGGTTCTTTCTGCTCAATCGTCCAGTGCAGTTCGCCATTGCGTAAATCCGGCTTGGGCCGCTTCCAGCTTCTTCGCTCGTTTGACTCCCTTGTCCCGGGTGGGCTCCTCGGGATCGGGGAAGAGGCCCCAGTTGATGTTCATCGGTGCGAACTCGCGCTCGGTATCGTCCTGCAGGTGCGAGATCAGGGAGCCATAGGCGCTGGCGCGAGGTGGTCTTGGGAACTCCCGACCTTGGTTCTTGGCCAAGACCGCCAAGCCGGTATAGATTCCCATGGCCGCCGATTCCACATATCCTTCGACTCCGGTGAGCTGGCCCGCGATAAAGAGTCCCGGAACATCGCGCATCTCCAGATTCTCGGAGAGCGCCTTGGGCGCCTCGATGTACGTATTGCGATGGATAACTCCGTAGCGAACAAACTCTGCGCTCTCAAGTCCCGGGACCATCCGGAAGATCCTGCGCTGCTCGCCCCATTTGAGCCTTGTCTGGCAAGCAACCAAGGAATAGAGGGTCTTCTCCTTATTCTCCGGGCGGAGCTGCAGCGCCGCCCATGGCCTGCGCCCCGTCCTCGGATCGATCAGGCCGACGGGTTTGAAGTTGCCAAAAGCCAAGGATCGAGCGCCTTTTTCGGCGATTGCCTCGATCGGAGTGCAGCCGGCAAAGTACTTGATCTTCTCCAGGAAGCGCTCTTCGGTTGATTCGCCTGTTGGGAGCGCATAGCCTTCACCGACCTCGACTTCGCCCCGGACGCCCCCGGCTTCAAAGGCATGGATCGGTGCACGTTCGGCTGAAACAAGGGCGGCGACAAACGCTTCGTAGTTCTCTTTGTTGAACGGGCAGTTCAGATAATCGTCGCCTTCGCCTTTGTCGTACCGACTCTGAGCGAAAACGATGCTTCGATCCAAGCTGGCCGCTTCGACGGTTGGACTGACCGCATCGTAGAAATACAGGTGCTCTCGACCGGTCAGTTTTGCAAGCCAGCCGCTGAGTTCGGGGGAAGTTAGCGGCCCCGTCGCGAGGATGGTGATGTCACCCTGGTCGATCGCCGCCTGCGCCATTTCGACGGTGAACTCCTCGCGGCAAACCTCGATGAGGGGGTGTTCTTCCAGCTTCCGGGTGATCGAAGCGCCGAATAGGTCCCGATCGACTCCGAGCGCTTCCCCCGCTGGAACTTCGTGCTCCAACGCAGTTGCCAGCACGATCGAACCCAGGGCGGTCATTTCGGCTTTCAATTGACCAGCTGGCGACGTCGCGAGTTTGGACTTAAACGAGTTCGAGCAGACCAACTCGGCGAAGTAATGGGTTGTATGGGCGGGCGTCATGCGCCGGGGACGCATTTCATAGAGCCTGACGTTTTGGCCACGGGAAGCGAGGGCCCAAGCGGCCTCGACACCGGCGAAACCGGCGCCGACAACGTTGATCATCTCTCGATTATGGAGTCTGAATGTCGCCGCTCGCCGTCAAGGCTTGCTATCCTAGTCCCGATGGATGCGATTCAAGCCGAACAGATGGCCAAGGCATGGACGGAAGCCTGGAACACCCACGACCTCGATGCCCTGATGGAGCATTACGCCGAGAATGTCGTTTTCCACTCTCCGTTCGTGAAGTTGCTCCAAGTAAAAGGTGAAACCACGGTCTGCGGCAAGACCGCCCTGCGCGAGTACTTCAGGCGAGGCATGGAGGCCTATCCACATTCTCGTTTCCAACTCCACCGCACGGGTGTCGGAGTGGATAGCATCGTCATGAACTACATTAGCGTCAACGGGATGCTTGCCAACGAATTGCACGTGCTGAATGAGGATGGAAAGGCGATCGAGGTGCGTTGCCACTATAGCGATTCGGTCTAGGCCCGGTAGTTCGACTCGCAACCTTGCTTCGTTGCCCGACGTCTTGATAGCGTAACACCATGGAGCAACCAATTGCCAAGCGAACCACCGATGGCCCCAGGCCAATTCATCCGGCGATTCGCAAGGTTTGGCTTTTCTCAAACCTAATCTCGGTGGTGATTCTCGGAGTCATCTTGTCCTTTGTGGAGTTCGTATTCCTTCGATCTTTTCATGCACCTTGGCGGTTTCCAGTCATCGCGCCGCTTCTCGCCATCGTCATCGGCATTTGGGCGTCAAGCATGGTCCGCCGACAGTGGGCAAACTGGCGCTACGAGGTGACCGATGATGAAGTCGTCCTCGCCTGGGGCGTATTTTTCCAGACTCGACGCTTCGTACCACGAGATCGTGTCCAGCACGTGGATATCAACACTGGGCCGATTGACCGTCGCTTTGGGTTGGCCCAGGTCAGCCTCTACGTTGCGGGCGCCCACGGGTCGGTGGGTACGATCCCTGGCCTCACGCCGCAGGAAGCGGACGACCTGCGCAGCATGCTCGTGGAGTCTCATGCCGCCCATGTTTGACGAACCACGTCGGCTCCATCCCGCGGCAATTCTCATCAATCTCGGTCGCTATTTCAAGCAGATGATTGGGGCGGTCGCATTCCCCTTGATCGCAATGCTGGCTACCGGTCGGAATTCCAAGAAGGAGACCATGGCCTTGATGGTGGGGATTGTCGGTGGGATCCTCTCGGCCCTGGCGTTGATTGGCCCGGTCCTCGCCTATTTCACAACGACTTTCTCAATTCACGAAAATGCCCTCGTCATTTCGAGTGGTCTCATTTGGCGCAAACGCCGCACCATCCCATTGGCTCGAATTCAGAATGTGAACATCGAGCGAACCATCTGGCATCGTCTGCTGGGGGCGGCCGCCGTGAAGGTGGAGACTGCCGCCGGGGGAGGCGTCGAGGGGGAGTTGGCCGCACTGTCCATGGTCGACGCCAATGCACTCCAATCCGCGCTTCTCCATCATGCCGACTCGGAGCCGGTTGAGCAACCCAAGCAGCCGGAAGCCCTCTTCGCCCTGACGCCCAAGCAGGTCTTTCTCGCGGGGGCGCTTGGCAACCGGTTGATGTACATCATTGCGGGAATCCTGGGCGTGTTCCAGATCGACAACATTTCCGAGGTGTCCTTCAGGCCGTTGGTTCGGAGCCTGAACTCGATGAGCCCAGTCGTCGGCGCCATGGTGGCCACCGCCGCTTTCTTTGGATTGGTGCTTGTTGGGTGGTTGGTGTCGATCGTCATGTCCGCAACCAGGTTCTACGGTTTTCGGATCGAGCGTCATGAAAGAGGCCTATTGCTTACGCATGGACTGCTGACCCAGTTCAAATCGATCGTGCCGCTGGGCCGGGTGCAGGTGGTTCGGATTGTCCAACCCATCTTCTTCCGTCTTTTCGATTATTGCGAAGTCTACGCAGATACCGCCGGTTCGTTCGATTCCAAGGACGTCGCAAGCGCCAACAAGGTCTGTCCCATTCTCGAGGTCGATCGCACTCAAGAGATCGGAAGACTTTTGTTGCCAAATTTCGACCTCGATTCGCTGCATTGGCGGCAGGTGAGTCGAAAGGCGATTCGTCGCCATGCCATCCGGAGCTTTCTCATTTGGGCGATCTTCCTTGTACCGGTGGGCGTCATTTGGTTTAAGTGGCAGGCGCTTTGGGTGCTGATTCCTCTGGCAATCCTATGCTGGATCAGCGGGATACTGTATTTTCGGTATGTGGCCTATGGCACAAACGAGAATCTCCTGGCTTCGAGGCAGGGCATTCTGCGCAAACAAATCGTGGTTATGCCTTTCGATCGAATTCAGCACTACACGATCAACGCCTCGTACTTTCAACGCCTTGCCGGACTTTCCACCGTCACCGTGGTCAGCGCCGCGGCCGGTGGGCATCCCGTCTCCATTGCCGACGTCGATATCGAAGCCGCTCATGAGTTGCGTCGCAAACTCTCTGAGTCGATTCGAGAGCATCGAGGGAATCGGACAGGCGGACTCTAGATTTGGATGCGAGCGCCATTCTCACGAGCGCTTCGATAGATTCCCAGAATGATCTTGAGCGGTTCAAGCGATGCTTCGCCGGTTAGAAGGGGCTCCCGATCGTCGAGAATCGCCCGCGTGAAGTCTTCGAGTTGAAGGCGATGCTGCTCACCCCATTTTGCCGTCGGGTCTTCTGCCGATGCTGATATCAGTTCGGCTTCGTTCCGATCGGCGGTGTGCTGGGTCGGCGTGGGCTGCATCATAACCCCGCCTCCATAGAGGCCCTCTGCGGCAGCAATGGGGTCGGCTTTCCACATCTTCACGCGGTCGCCTTCGAGAACGACGGTTCCATGTTTGCCATGGACCTCGAGGCGTTCTGCCATGCCGGGAAAGAACGAGGTGGAACCATAGATGACGCCGATCGCGCCATTCTTGTACTCGACAAGCGCCTGGGCGATATCCTCGACTTCGATCTGATGGGCGGAGGTTCGGACTTGTGCTTGAACGGAACGCACTCCACCCATGATCCACTGAATCATATCGATCATGTGGACTCCTTGGTTGATCAGGCAACCGCCACCGTCGAGGGCCCAGGTCCCTCGCCAATCTCCGCTGTCGTAATAGGCCTGAGTGCGGTACCACTTGATGGTGGCATCGCCGGCCAAGAGATCTCCCAGTTCGCCATTCTGAGCCGCCAGACGGGTTCGTTGTACGGCATTCGAGAAGCGATGTTGGCTGATTGTCGCCAGCTTGATTCCTGAATGACGACCGGCCTCGACGAGAGCTTTGGCGGATTCAAACGAGACGTCGATAGGTTTTTCTGTGATCACGTGCTTGCCGGCTTGGGCGGCCAGGATGCCGACATCGGCATGAAGGCCGCTCGGCGTGCAGACAATGACCGCATCGCAGGCATCGAACAGGCTCCTCAAGGAATTGGCGGCCAAACAACCAAAGCGTTCGGCGAAGGCCTTCGCCCTTTCGGGGACCACATCGAAGGCGGTGGCGAGAGCCGCACCATCGATCTTTGTCAGGGCTTCCGCGTGGACCGGCGCAATCGCCCCGCAGCCGATGATTCCGTACCGGATCATTCGGGGACCCCTGACTGTTCCATCACCTTTCTCAGCGCATTTGTGGCTTCCTCAAAAAGCTGTTCGCCGCTGAATCCGCCAAACTTGCCTGCGCTGGCGAGATGAGGCTCGATGGTCAATGGACCGCTCCAGCCATGTTCGATCAGCCAACGCAAAGTCTCGACCATTTGGCCATCGCCTTCGCCGGCGGGGACCACTCGTTTTTCGGACTCGATTGCGTCTTTGATGTGAAGGGTATGCAGATGCGGGAGGAGCCAAGGGAACCAATCGTCCATCGCTCGATAGCCGATCAGCACGGTGTTGGCAAAATCAAAGGCAGCCAGGAAAGACGGCCCGGCAAATCGTTCGAAGAGTCGCCTCGCGTTGTCTGGATACGCACCGAAGAATTTGGCGTCATTCTCGTGGAGGAGGACCATGCCGTGGTCCTCGGCAAGTTGGATCTGCTCCGCCATCCAGGCTTCCATCACAATCCACGCGTTTTCGAAATCCTTGGGATCTACCTCTGGCGTGAAGATCCGAATCAGGTTGGTCCCTGTCCGTCGAGCGGCGTGGATGGCTCGTTCCAGCTTCGCCAGTTCTTGCGGCTGATTGGAACCGGTCATAGGGACTTTGTTGACTGGAGAACCGATCGCCTGGATATGGAGACCTTGCTTTGCACAAGCCTCCGATACTTCGTCGAGTTGCGCGTCGGAGAGGTTCAGCACATTGTTCCCGGCGACGCTGCGTAAGTCCAGTCCGGGGACATTCAACCGCGCCAGGGTGGCTACCTGCTGATCGAGATGGGGAGAGATCTCATCGGCGAACGCGGAAAGGACCAAGGGCATGTCCTAACTTACCCCTCGCCATGTAAACTCCGCGAGTGGCAGACCACCGGGCCGGATTGCAGCGAGCGATGGCACTCCATTTGGCGGGGAAATTCCAGGAGGCGGAGGCCGCCTATCGGGTCCTCCCCCAAGGCGATCCAAACGTCCTTCAACTCTTGGGGGTTCTGCAATACCAATCGGGCCGTGCGGAAGCCGGGCTGGCGACCTTGGAGCAGGCCCTGTCCATCAAGCCTGACCATCCTGAAGCGCTTGCCAATCTTGGCGTCATCCACCATGGGCAAGGCAGGTTCAAGGATGCGCTCGCCTGCTTTGACTCGGCCTTGCGAGTCAGCCCTGGAAGTGTGGATCTGCTGAACAAGCGGGGCTTCGTGTTGCATGACTTGGGTCGCTATGCGGAGGCGGCGAATTCGTTTCGAATGGCGATCGAAGCGGAGCCTCGATTCGTGGATGCCTGGTTCAACCTTGGCAATTCGCAACAGGAACTGGCCGACCTGGAGGCAGCGGAGCGATCGTTCCGCAAAGTGTTGGAATTGCGCCCGGATGATGTCGATGCAATGACCAACTTGGGCAGCGTCCTGTTCCACTTGCGCCGGCCTCAAGAGGCGGCCGTGGTCCTGAATCGATCGATCCAGATTCGACCAACCGCCGATGCCTATCACAACCTTGCGACCGCTCACAGTAGCCAAGGTTTGAAGGAGCAGGCGCTGTCGGCGGCAAGGACGGCGATTCAGCTTGAGCCAAAGGATGCGAGTCACCATCGACTCATGGGAAACCTCCAGATGGCTTACAAGAACACCCCCGGGGCGATTAGCCAGTATCGAAAAGCCCTTGAATTGGCGCCCGAGGACGGACCGACACATGTCCGTTTGGGAGCGGCGCTGAATCAGGAAGGTCGTTTCGAGGAAGGGCAGGCTGTTTTGGCGAACGTCCCAAATCCTAGCGCGGGAATGAAAATCGCCCGCGCTCTTTTGGTGCCGGTTATCCCAATGAGCGTCGACGAGATCGAGACGGCTCGCAATCATGTTCTGAAGGAAGTGGGAATGCTTCGGCAACAGGACATGCTCGTAGAAGATCCGCTGCGCGACGTTTCGTTGACGAACTTCTATTGGTCTTATCACTCGAAGGGTGAATTGGAAATGCAAAGCGCGGTGGTGGATTTGTACCAGCATGCATGTCCAAACTTGACTTGGGATTCGCCCAATCTTGTACAGAAGCGCTCTGGCAAATTCCGGGTTGGCGTCGTCAGTGCGTTTCTCCACCGGCACACCATCGGAAAGTTGTTTTTGGAACTGGTGGCAAGGCTCCGATGCGAAGATATCGAGGTTTTCACCTTCGACTGCGCTCGAAATGTCGATGATTGGACGCAAAGCCTTAACTCGCGAGTCGATGCCGCGTACAAATTGATCCCAGACTTGCACAGTTCGCGACAGTTCATCGCGGACCAGAATTTGGACGCCGTTTTCTATCCTGAAATTGGGATGGATCCCTTTACTTACTATCTCGCCTATTCCAGGCTGGCACCGCTTCAGTTCATGACCTGGGGACATCCGGTCTCCACCGCGCTGCCAAACATGGACTGCTTCCTGTCGTCGGTCGACTTGGAGCGAGAGGGGAGCGAGGTCGATTACAGCGAGCGATTGGTGAAGTTCCAAGAGCTGATGACGGTGTTTGCGCGGCCAGAGGGGGCGACTCTTTCCCGCCATGATTTGGGTTTGCCGGAGAATAAGCGGCTGTATGTTTGCCCTCAATCGCTGTTCAAGCTGCATCCCGACTTCGACGACGTCATCGGGCAGATTCTCAGGGCGGATGATCGGGGGATTTTCGTCTTGCTGACGGGGAATGAGAAGCACTGGGATGAGTTGATCCTGAAGCGCTTTGGAAAGTCGATACCTGATGTCGTGAACCGGGTGCTTATTCTGGGAAGACTGCCGATTGAGAAGTACCTGTCGCTTTGCTGCCACGCCGATGCTTTGCTAGACACATTCTATTTTGGTGGCGGCAATTCGAGCCTGGAGGCGTTCTCGGTCGGGGCGCCGATCGTGACTTGGCCAGGCAAGATGCTGAGGGGTCGGATTACCCTGGCCCAATACCGGAAGATGGATTTTGAGGATCTGATTGCCAGAGATCCG
>JADZBW010000255.1 GCA_020851885.1 Fimbriimonadaceae bacterium
ACCAACAAAACGCAGCTACGGCGACTCGGAGTGGAGGGCGGAATCTGCTCACCGGCCAATGCCCTGGTACTTCCTTGCTTGGGATGGGAAGAAGACCCATGCTTACGGAGTTCTGACGAGGCCGAGCGCCCTTTGCTTCTGGACGGCCGATGCCGACGGAATCACGCTGTGGATGGATGTCCGATGCGGTGGCCGCGGCGTGGAATTGAAAGGTCGGGAACTCGATGTCTGCGAGATTATTCAAAGGGAGGGACTCGAAGGAGAGACGCCCTTCGCGGTTCACTCCGAGTTCTGCCGCAGGCTTTGCCCGAATCCACGGATGCCGGGAATTTGCGTCTTCGGTACGAACGACTGGTACCACCACTACGGCAAGAGCAACGCAGAAGAGATCCTCCGCTTGACCAGGATCGTCGCCGACTTGGCCCCCAATGTGGAAAACCGCGCCTTTTCCGTGATCGATGCGGGCTGGAGCCCTGGCGGAATCGAGGCGGGTCCATTCGACTGCGGAAATGATCAATTTGGGGATATGTCCGCAATGGCGTCGGAAATCAAAGATGCCGGTCTTTGGGCGGGAATTTGGGTGCGACCGCTCGCTGCCGCTCCCGACAGCCCCGCCGATTGGCGCCTTGCCCATCGCCCAGACTATCTGGACCCATCCAAACCGGAGGTCGCGCAATATGTCCGTCAAACCATCCAAAGACTCGTCGAATGGGGTTACGATCTCATCAAGCACGATTACACGACCTGGGATCTGCTCGGTAATTGGGGCTTCCAGATGGGTTCGCAGGTGACTGCTGACGGCTGGTCCTTCTTTGATCGCTCAAGAACCACCGCCGAGATCGTGAATGGCCTCTACGACGACATTCGGTACGGGGCAGGCGAAGCGATCGTCCTTGGCTGTAACACCCTGAGCCATCTTGCGGCCGGGGTTTTTGAGTTAAACCGAATCGGAGACGATACCAGTGGGAAGGAGTGGGAGCGGACCAGGCGAATGGGCATCAACGCCCTGGGCTTTCGTATCGCCCAGCACGGCGCTTTCTATGCCGTCGATGCCGACGTCGCTGCCATCACCGCTGGACAACCTTGGGACCTCGCCTCGCAGTGGCTCAAATTGGTGGCGCAGAGCGGGACTCCGTTGTTCATATCCTATGACCCGATGTATCTGGACCATGAGCATTGGCAAGCGATCAAAGACGCCTTCGAATGGGCCAGTGCGCCGCAGCCTCTTGGCGAACCGCTCGACTGGATGAACACGACAACCCCTCGGAAGTGGCGTCTTCGTGGACGGAAGGCAGAGTTTCAGTGGGGCGCTCGCGAAGGGGCCGATCCGTTTTTGAGTTAGCTTGGGGCCTCTGCCGAAAACTGGCTTGGCTTTCCGAGGATGCGATTCACGATGGAAGTCGTCATTCCCTTCATCGGCCAATGGCCGCCATTGGCACTCAGCGCTTGCGAGACATTCATGGTGAGGTTCGCGAGCGCGATCAGTCCAAGGATCGCCCAAGTGATCACCGACTTCAGCATAATCGGCCACCACTCGAAGTTTTCGAAATTCCGCTGATATTGGTTGTAGAGGCCAATCACCGTGATCGTGATCGAAATTGCCCCGAAAATGAACAGGAACAGATTCAGGACCAGGGTGCCAATGAAGGCATGTAAGGCGTGATACCGAACGAATCGAGACTTGCTCTGAAGGATGAATACCGCCAAGGGACCCAGAACCGGGAAAAAGATGCCCGAGCCATGGGCCAGCATTGCGAATCGGCATTCCGCTTGAGTCGGTTCCTGTACGCTCACGGAATCTATTCTCCGACAGTTTTCGAGCGAGTCGGGACTATTGATCCTTCCGGCGAAGGCGCTGGACCAGCGGATAGGCCGGAAGGACCAAGAGGCTCGCCAGAGCAACGCATGGGAAGATCCAGAAGCCACCGAATGGCGGTTCATTCGCAAGGGGAAGCTCGACCCGCATCGTCTTGCTGACCCCGGTTGGAAGCTCGCCGAGCACCCGGCCATTTGGATCCACGGCCAGGGAGTATCCAAGCGATGCCGCTCGGGCAACGGATCGTCCCGTCTCTACTGCCCGCCATATCGTCGCCATCTTCAACTGATCGGGAGCGGTGGATCCCATGTACCAGTCATCCACCGACATGACCGTCAGCAATTGAGCGCCATCGGTCGCCATGCGATGGGCGATATCCGGGAAGAGGGTCTCGAAGCAAAGAACGGGACCGATCGTGTACCTCCCAACCTTGAGCGTCTTGATCTGGTTACCAGGCGAAAGGTCGCTGCCGGGCATGTTGAATGTCGAAGCGATGATGGGCAATTCCGTCCGCAGAGGAACGTATTCCCCGAAGATCACGAGGCGCGTTTTATCGGCATAGCTCCATCGGCCGTCATAAGCGAATGCGGTCTGATATCGAGGTTCGTCGCCCCTTTGGCCCCCAAAAATCAAAGGTACGCCTTCGGGCACCTGAAAAACCGGGTGCGGTGGAAAGGACCCGTCCGATCCGGCGATCCCTTCGGGAAGCACCAGCAATTCCGATCCCTGCAGCTTTGCCAACGCGCCGAATTGCGGCACGATCTCGGCAAGCCTGGCCGCCGCTTCATTCTGATCGCCAAATGCCAAATCGACCCCCGTCTGCCCGATCGTGACCACCGCTTTCTCACCAGAAGGTGGCGTCTCATAACGCATCCAGGAACCAACCAGACAGATCGCGAAGACCCCGACATAGCCCCGCAGGGTTCGCCAATTGCCCTCTTTGGCCAGAAACTGCACCGCCAGGATATTGGCGACAACCACCCATGCTCCCACAAAGAAGATCGAACCGAAGAAGGCGGTCTGGATCAGAAAGGGGAAGTTCGCCAGGGGAGTCGCCAAGAGGCCGTAGGGAAACGCGAAGGCAGGAATATAGGACCTTAAAACTTCCATCCCCGCCCAAACCAGGGGAATCGCCCACGGGAGCTTGGAGCGCCAGCACAAAGCGATCTGCCATCCGACAAGGCCAAAGTACAAACCCAAGAAGCCCACCCCTAACAGAAATGGGATAAGAGCAACTCCTGGACTCCCCGTCCACTTGTTCACGAAGCTGAACATCCAGAAGAACTGCCCCAACATCAATAGAAACCCGAAAAGATAGCCGCTGCGAAACCCCTCTTTTCCGGAAGACGCCCTCAAGGACAGGAGCCATGGGGCAAGAGCGACAAATACGATCAATCCCAGGTTGAAGGGTGGAAACGCCGCCGAAAGGAGCAGAGCGCTGGCCAAGCACGGCCAAGCTTTAACGAGCCGCCGAACCATCCACGCTTCCCGACAATGCTTGCCCTCGCTCGAGGTGCGAGACATCGTTGTACTCCAGAATCAGGAACTGGCCTTCGGGCCGACGCTCCAGCACGGTGACCGATGAATTCGCGAACCGAAATGACCGCGAAGTCTCAAGATTCCCGTGGGTCAACCTTGCCAACAGGAGCGCACAAGCTCCGCCATGAGTGACAACGACAGTGTCCCTTTCTTCCCACCAGAGCCGGTCGACGACGGCCCCCAGTCTCTCCCAAACGTCGGCAAAAGACTCCCCGTTGGGCGGCCTGATGTGCAGACGGTCGACGCCCTGCTCGGCTTCCATCACCGGCCAACGGTCGGCAATTCCTGGGAAGTACTCGCCCTCCCAATCCCCAAATCCCCTCTCCCGCAGCTCCCGCATTTCCTCAAAGGAAGCACTTGTGGAATCCACCACCGGCATCGCGGTTTGCTGGGCTCGAAGAAGGTCGCTCGACAGAACCAGCCCGATCTGCACATCGGCAAACCGGCGTCCCAGTTGCTCAGCTTGTCGGAGGCCGATAGGGTCCAAAGGAATATTGGAATGACCCTGAGCCCGCTGCTCGGCATTCCAGGCGGTTTGGCCATGCCGAACAAGGTAAAGGCGCATGGATTGGTTATACCGAATTGACAATTTGGGGCCTAGACCTGCCAGGGCCTGACTTCGCCCAACTCGCGTCCCGCCGTATCGACCCGCAAAGAACCAATTCTCAGGATCCGAACGGGCGCCGGCGCGACGGCAGTGCAAAGCGAATGCACTCGCCCCGCCGCAAAGTCGATCTTCACGATCGATCCCATCCCAAAGTCCTCGCCACCCTGCTTGGCAAAGCTGCATAGCAGACCCTCATAGTCGTCTGGATGGGCGATATGGGCTCGAGAACAGTGGAAGTGATCCAGGGCGCGAGCAACTTGGGCATCTTCGGGATCCTCCTGGGCAACCAAGAAGAGCGCTCCTCCCGAGGTCTCGCCATGCAGGACCCTACCCCGAAAAAATCTCGTCAGGTCGTCATGGAGAATCGACATTCCGGAGCCCAACCGTGCGCCCTCGATCGATACCCGATCCAGTGAGAATTCATGCTCTTCGCAAGCCTCGAACATCTTCATCCAGTGCGCCTTTCGCTGCGCATTCTGAACCATTGCCGGGAAGCTCGGCTCCAGTTCGACTTCCTGCGGTCCCACCGGAAACCCTGCCTGCTCGAATTCTGCGCCCGTTGGAACGAAAATCTCGTCAGGTTGGATGAGTTGGGCAGCCAGCATCGTTACGTGGCGGATCAACGGAGTTCCCCTTGAGGGCCACAGCTGGACGATCACGTCCTCTGCCGCCTGGTTCATGAGCTCGATCAGCGAGGTCAGTAAGATCTGCGGAGCTCGTTGGGGATCGAGACTTCCAAAGAACCTCCATGCGATCGCCTTATCCCCGCGAAACAGGCAAAGTCGACCAGGTGGCGCCTGATCAGGCTCGCCGGGGTCGAGGCAAATCCAATCGCGGCCCTGGCGATGCTCTTTCTGCCAATCACGCCACGTCCGGTCATACGTGGTTAGAAGCAGGGTACGCGCCATCGTTTGCGAACCTTACCTCCTGCAAGGCGGAAGGAATGAATGCGTAAGTGCAGGGAGGGGATGAACGGACCTTCGGGCGCAAGGATCCGCTTGCTCGAAATTGTAGGGAAGCCAGCGGGAGCATCCTGCTCCGACCTCCGTTTCCACCTGAATCCGTGGTGCCGCTGACTTCCAAATTATACCTACGGTTGACGACCGCCAGAGTTTTGGAGAAATCGCTCGACCTTGGATTCCGTCCGAATTTTGCTGGCAATCGTCGGTTTGGTGGACTGAATATGGATCGTCTCGGCGTCTGCCAAATCTTGGCCCTTTGCGTCCTTTCCCAGCATCTCCAATCGGAAGATCTGGAAACCGTTGTTGGTCTGCTTTGGCTTCGTGATGCCGCCCGGCTTCGACTTGAGGAACTCCTGTTGGATCTCGAAGGGAAAGGCCTCGATTCGCCGCCAACCCACTAGGCCCTTTGACTCAACCGTTCGGTCGTCGATGGTCGAAAGGCGAAGCACCTTTTCCCAACTGTCACCTTTGTTCAGCATTTCGAAGAACACGTCGGCTTTCTTGGCGGCTGCCGCCATCGCCGTGGTCGAAGTGCTTTCCGGTCGAACGACGATCGTCGAAACCTTGACGTAATCGGTCGCCGCGAAGTCCTTTGTCGCCATTTTGTTGAGCAGCAGCTCGGTCTTGATCCGCAGCCAAAGGCGCGACTTCGTGAATCCTTGTTCGAGCAGGTAGACCTCGACCGGCTTGCCACCCGTCGCGGCAGGGCTGATCTGACTCAGTTGGGAATCCAATTCCTTCTGGACTTCCGCATCGGACACGGTGATCTTCATCTTCTCGGCAGCGTTCTTCATCATGCGATAGCTGATAATGTCGGCCAGCGCCTCCGGCCCCCGCCACTCCCACAAAAGAGCCTCGACTTCACCCGCCTTGATGGAAACCCCGTCGACCTTGGCAATGACCTTGTCCGCCCCTGGCGCCGGAAGCAGGTACTTGTCGGGGATCTCACCCTTCTGCGCGAACAGCGCCGCGACAATGAAAATCGTGCTGAGAAACATAGCTTCTATCTTGACGCCTTTCGACTAAATGAGTTCCAAGGCGACTTCGGAACAGAAGTGCCGCCCCGCTCCCGTGAGCCGAATGCGGTCCTCGTTCGCCACGATCCAGCCTCGCTCGAGCATCCTCTCGACGCCGATTGGATCAAGCCCACCTACCGAAATACCATCGTTAAGCCTCAAACCAAGCATCGTGCGTTCCACTTTCCGGATCTCCGGGGTCAGCGCTTCGTTCTCGAAGGCGAGAGGCTCCCCTCGCTCCATCGCCGCCGAGTATCGCTCTGGGTGCTTTATGTTGGTATAGCGGACTGAATCCATGCATCCGACCGCCCCCGGGCCATATCCCGCATAGTCCTCTCCGAGCCAGTAGCAAAGGTTGTGGCGGCATTCCAAACCCGGTTTGGCGAAATTGCTGATCTCGTATTGCTTGTATCCGGCCTCCTTTGCCCGACCAAGGCATTCGTCGTACATCGCAACTTGGACTTCATCGTCGGGTACGTCTAACTCACCACGGAGCTGCTTCTTGTAGAAAGCGGTATTGGGTTCGATCGTGAGGCAATAGAGGCTGAGGTGCTCCGTATCCAAGGCGAAGGCTCGATCCAAGTTCCGATCCCAAGCCGCCATCGATTGCCCGGGTAGCGCGAACATCAAGTCGATATTCACATTGTCGAAGCCCGCCTCACGTGCCGACCCGAGCGCCCGTTCGATGTCTCCAGCCTTGTGAATGCGATCAAGGCGAATCAGGTCCTCATCCAGGAAGCTCTGGGCGCCCATCGAGATCCGGGTGAACCCTGCTTCACGCATTGCTCGGAATTTGGCGGAATCCACCGTTCCTGGATTGGCCTCACTGGTGATTTCCGCCCCATGAATCGGAGGATGGGCCAATAAGACCGCATCGAAGATCCGAAGCAATTGCTCCTGACTCAGGAAAGTGGGAGTCCCTCCGCCGAAGAAGATGGTTTTGGCGGGGATGCCGCGCCAGGGCGAATGGGCGATCTCCTGGCAAATCGCCTGCACCGTCCGCTCCACGATATCCCCCTGCATGGCATAGGAATTGAAATCGCAGTAGCCGCACTTGCTCGGGCAGAACGGCGTATGGATATAAACGGCAACCGGTGCGGTCGAAGTGGAGTGATCCCTAATCTCTTGATTCTGACCGGCCTCAAGAATACGCAGTGGGCCTCAGCCCCATGCTCGATGCAGGCCAAAATGGCTCCCCTCTCGACCACGATGCCGCCGCCCGCCAAACCTTTCCCGATCCGTCAACCCCCTGAGTCTTGCGGTGCCGAGAGGTTCAGGCGATAGTCGGTGCCGTCCTTGTTTCGCATCAGGTAACCACGATCGACCAACTCCCGACGAAGGAAGGCGTGGTCGTCGAAGGCATGCAATTCCTTGAGCAGTGCATTCACTTCCACTTCTCGGTACGATCGGCCGCCTTCGAAGTGGGAAGCGATCCATTCCAAGGCGATCCTGCGCTTATCGGCCCGGCCCTGGGCCGGCCAAAGCAGCAGGATGCCACGCTGGTTGAAGTAGCCCCTCAAATCGGCAGGCAATGGTAAAGGCATTTTAGGGGTTTCGGATGGCTTGGATGGCGATGAACAGACCCATGATCATTCCCGCTATCACCGGCACCGCCGGCGATCTGGCGTTGATTCACGTGGAGCCGCAACGGTTCATCAGGACGTGATATCCGAATCCGGCGGCCGCGCCGATGGTGACGCCCAAGAGACCTTTCACAAATGCCATCGACTTTAGCTTACGTCAACGGAGGCGAGATCGTTGCTCGCCGCCGATGGGCAAGGCATCGATTTGCAGATATGTCTCGTCGGTAAGGTCCACCTTCACCAGTTCGTTGGTATCCGAAATATAGACGCGCTGCTTCTTACCGTTCAACACGATACTGTACAGGTTTCCTTTCGTGCGCCTTGAGAGAATATTCGTGTCGAATCGACCTCCGACGGTGACGCTGCCCGGAACGATCGAAAGAGTGTAGGGATCGAGGACTGAGAACTTCTTCTCCTTCAGGACGACCTTTCCATCCTCGATCATCGGCTTGAAACGGTCGAAAAACGCCTTGCAGCCTCCCACCGGGTAGAGGGTGGTGGAACTCTCTTTGCCTGCCTCCTTCACCGAGATTTCGACCGTCTCCGTCCCGTAAACCGCATCGACGATCCGCTCGCCTGTTTTGGGCATCTCGACCCGGAAGATCTGGCGGAAGATATGGCCTTCTTTGGTGATCCAAGTCTGCTCACTGGCCCCTACTCCCGCATCGAATTCTTTCGTAATGTCCTTCTTGGTACGGGCGTCGGTCTCGAAGAGGAACACCTGCTGATTATTGAAGATGTCCAGCTTCACGCGGCTGGAGGTATAGCCCAGCCGTTGAGCGTAGACGTTCGTGCTGTCGCCCCACTGGTTCGCCTTCTCCTCCACCCAAATGTAGTAGCTCAAGACTTGGGAGGCTTCCGGCTTGAGGCCAAACACCATCTGCTTCTGCCCGCCCAAAACGACCTCGGGCTGAAGCAGGACCGCCATCGCAAGGAGGGCGAACAAGCTACCCGCCTCCCGACTTCAACCGCGAGACGTCGTTCTTCCGTTCAGTGGGATCGATGTCCGCCACCAGCGACTCACCACGCGGAAGATTTACCTGTAGAAGGTCCATGTCTTTTGAGACGAACGCGATCTCTTTGGTTTCACCAATCTGAAAATCAACCCGATGCCCCGAGAACTTCTTGAGGAAAATCGAACCTTCAAATTTGACCCCCAGCTTGACGGCGACCGTATAGATTCCCCCCGTCATCGGATCCAGTCGGGAAAATGTCTTTTCGGCCAGCAGCACTTTTTCGCCATCGACCATCGGCTTGAATTCGTTGGCAAACGACTCGACGCCGCCCGCGGGATAGATGGTCGCCGTCTTGCGGCCCTTGGGACCGGCGGTCGTGATCTCGATCTCGTCCTTCTTGAACTTGGCGTCGATCTCGAACGTGCCCTGGTTGTTCTTAAAGCCGCCGGTCTCCCGTAGGGGGATGCCCTCCGCAGTCAGCCAGACCTTGCGATAACGCTGGATCGGGGTCGTGTCGACCCCGTTGAGATCATTGGAGTTGCGATACTCGCGGACCCGGGTTCGCATTCCGTCAGACTCGAAGAGCAAGCAGGGCTTTCCATCGTATGTGGAGTTGGAGACCTTGAATGCCGCATGGCCGACCCGGACCGGTTGCTTCGCCATCGAGTCCTTTGGATTCAGGTCGAGGTAACCCGAAAGATCGGTGATCGGCCTGGATGTCATGGCGATGTATTGCCCCATCACCGTCGTGGCATGGAGCTTAAGCCCGACCGCCACCGCTTCATGGTCGCTGAGGTAGCAGGATTCGGTAGAGGCGGGAGTCTGGTTGGGCAGCCTCCCCGGTTCGGCAAGATGGGTAATGCCGATGCTGTGGGGAGCGAGCGTTGCCAAGGCGAGGAACTGAATCATTGGACCACCGAGCAGACAACGCTTTTGCGCGTTGGAGGTGTCCGCATCCTATCCACCACCTCTTCCGACCTGCACTTTGCTGATCCCGGGATCTCCGACTTTGGGCTCCACGATCAATCGATCTCCGCTGGCAAGGTCGTATTGGAGCAATCGTCCATCGTTGGTCACCCAGGCGGTCGAGGTTTGCTTGCCTTCGTGGATTTCCACTCGAAAGCCATTGACCGGGTCAGTCCCCTCCAGGGCAGCGAATGGACCGTAAACTTCCGCCTGCATCAGCCTGGTTCCGCCAACGAAGGGATCCAGGGTCGCGAACGGCTTCGTCTTCTTCAACACCTTACCCGCCCATGCCACGGTCAGGAACTCATTCTCGAACAGGATTGGGTCGATGTCGAGATCGATTTGGCGGGTCGTCACCTTCCCATCCACCGTCTTGTTGACCACCAGAAAGCCGTTGCCGAACAACATCTCGACCGTGAACCGGTCCGGAGAAGACTGCTCGAACCAGTTCTTCACGATCGACCCATCTTCCGCAACCCAAAGTCGCCGCGTTCGGGTGATTCTTCGCTCCACCCCAATCCTCATCTGCCCTTCCATCGGGTTGTTCGTCAGGATCTCTCTTGTCGCCACCGATTCCAGCATCAAACAGGACATGCCGTCGACCTTGGCCTCTTTCACCGAGGTTGTCGTCTCGCCCACTCGAATCCAAGGATCATTGGCGGCCTGTCTGATTCGGGGGTCGATGAGGGCATTGATCCGGCTTCGCCGCATGTAGAGGCCCAGGATTTGGGCAGGATGTGGCCGAATGCCCGCCACAACCTCGCCGATGCCACCCAGAACCGGTTCCAGCTTGGTGGTTTGAAGAAGCGTCGCCGCAATCAGGACCGAGAGCATCACGTCTATGATACGACGGTCTCGCCGTTGCCGTTTGCCGTTAGAAGGAGTTGCTAAGTGCCTTCCGGTGTCGCGGACTCTGCCCGGTCCATCCGCTCTGGGGCCGAGATGCCCAAGAGATCGAGGTTAGCCTTGAGCGCGATCCGCGTGGCTTCGCAAAGCGCCAACCTGGCCCGACTCAGTTCGGGCTCATCCGCTTGAATCACCCGGCAGGCCTCATAAAAGTGATGGTAAGTGCGAGCGAGTTCAATCGCATAGGTGGTGAGCCGATGGACGCCGTAGTCTTGCGCGCAGCGCTTCACCTCGAACGGCAGGTCCGAGATCTTTTTGACGAGGGCGAGTTCGCGGTCGTGGCTGAGCAGTGAGGCATCGGCCCCCTCCCCTGCCCCTCCCCCTGCGGGAGAGGGGAATGCCTCCGCCGCTTTGGCGATCACGCTACAGATTCGAGCGTGCGCATATTGCACATAAAACACCGGGTTCTCGTCGCTCTGTTTCTCGGCGAGATCGAGATCGAAGTCGAAACTGGTGTCGTGGGAGCGCATCAGATAGAAGAAGCGCGCCACGTCTTTGCCCGCTTCGAGCTTTTGTGCCTCCGTTCCGGCGGGCTTCACTTTCTCGCCGATTTCTCGCATGAGATCGATCAAAGCATAGATATTGCCATCGCGCTTGCGCATCGGTGCCGGCTTGCCGTCCTTCAGGAAGCGGACGAGTTGGAAGATTTGAACTTCCAACTTTTTTCGTGCCTCGGAGAGCGCCGCCTGACAGAGATCGCGCTCCTCGGGCGAGTCGTAGATCTTGGATTCAAGCTCGCTGAGCGGACCCCCTCTTCCCCCTGCCCCCTTCTCCCCGTGGGGGAGAAGGGGGTTGGAGCCCTCCGCTTTCAGCATCGCCGCAACCACCGCTTGAAGCCGACCGATGTATCCGTGGTGGTCCGGTCCGAGGATGGTGATCATCTTATCCACGGGACCGGTTCCCCGGGTTCCCGAGGCATCGGTGAGTTTGTCTTTATGGTAGGCCACGTCGCTGGCGATATAGGTCAGGCGGCCGTCGCGCCGTCTCAGGACCCGGTCCATATCGTCGCCGAACTTGGTCGAGCGGAGCCAGAGTGTTTTGGCGTTGGGCGCAAGGTATTGGGCGTTGGGCGCTGGGTGCTCGGCGTTGGGCGCAGGGAGTTGGGTGTTGGGCGCTGGGTGCTCGGCGTTGGGCGCAGGGAGTTGGGTGTTGGGCGCTGGGAGTTGGGTGTTGGGTTCGGAGGATCCCGCCCCTTGCTCGGATGGTTGTGCGCCGGAGGAGGAGGGCATGGTCGGGGCTTCATGTCCCTCGTCTTCGTCGTCACTTTGCCCCGTCTGGACTTCGAGTTCGACGTCCTCGATCACTCCG
>JADZBW010000256.1 GCA_020851885.1 Fimbriimonadaceae bacterium
GCGGGTAGATCTTGTGAGCCTTGAGGTAGTTCTCATCGCGAAGCTTCGATTTGTTCTTTCCTTCACCTTCGAGATAGGCTTTGGGATCGTCGACGATGTAGTGCTGGGCAGCCCCCAGCGGAGTTCCGGCTGTTCCGAAAAGCGAGTCCGAGTTGTTCCGCTCGATCCGGACGGACAGACGCGCCCGCCCGGCATAGTTCGCACGAACCGGAAACGTGGCGATGAAGGCCAGGATCGCAAACACAATGCCGATCTGGGAAAGCCTTTGGAGGATCTTCATCGCCATTTTCCTTACTTGGAATCGGCAATGGCGGCGATGGAGATCGTCACGCTATCGCTGATCTTGCCAACCGCCGCGCCCTTGATCGTGATCCCGTAGTCGCTGAGTTTGATGTTGAAGGTGGCCGTCAACTGGACGACGTCGCCTTTGAATCCCATCTTCCTGGACTGATCGCTCGCCTTGGCCAGTTTCAACCCGACGTCGGTCGTGACGGTCTTCGTGACGCCATGAAGGGAGAACGTCCCGGTGACCTTGAAGGCATCGGCGCCATTCTTCTGGACTTTCGCGGCCTTGAAGGTAATGGTCGGATACTTCTCCGAATCGAGCCAGTTGGCCGAGTTCATGTGCTCGTTTCGCAGGGGAATGCCGGTATCGATGCCCTGCACTGCGATCGAGATCGTCCCGCCGCCCGTGCCTTTGGCGGCATCGAAATGGATGGTTCCGCTAACTTGGCCCTTTCCGACCATCGTTTCGATGGCGGTCTTGCTTTCGATCGTCCCGATGGACTTGGCGTTTGCGTTCGAGACGATCGTAAACGTTTTAGGCACGGCGAATGCGGCGGTGGAGAGTGCGAAAGATGCAGCGATCAGAA
This sequence comes from Fimbriimonadaceae bacterium, assembly GCA_020851885.1. GTDB lineage: Bacteria > Armatimonadota > Fimbriimonadia > Fimbriimonadales > Fimbriimonadaceae > 55-13. The sequence continues at coordinate 873 of JADZBW010000256.1, forward strand.
TTGCGTGACTTTTCATATTCGTAGGTGTCCTCAAAGAGATGGCCTCCTTATTAACGCCCACCGAGCGAAAAGACGCTGTATCAGCGCATACAGCCCACGGAAAACTAGGCTGCGGCTTGTTGGGAAGCGGTGCCTTTGAGCGCCTCTTCATCGATGAGAACCAGGTAGCCCTGCACCGAACTGACGCATCGCGAGCGCCGCATTTTGATCAGCGTGGCCGATACCGCTTCCCGATTGGCACCGATGAGATCGGCGAATTCCTGATGGGTTAGGCGAATGTTCACGAAGCGCTTGCCGCTGGTCGTGGTGCCGGGAAACTCATCGGCAAGCCTCAGGATCAGCCTGGCCAGGCGCTCCATGACGGTGAGGAACAGGACGTCCTGCATCCGGTTCATGACCAGCATTCGGCTCTTGTTGACCTCTTTGTTGATGCGAAGGGAGAATTCGGGGCGGTCCTTGGCGAAGCCGTAGAGCAGGTCCACCGGCACCTTGAAGAGCGTGCATGGCGAAATGGCTTCGGCACTCTCGCCGTGCGTTTCCGTGCCGAAGAGGTCCGATCCTCCAATGACGTCCCCAGGTTTCAGGATGGCCACGGTCAGCTGCTTGCCGCTGGGCGAGTGCATGATCAATCGCACGTTGCCGGTACGGATGATGTAGGCATAGCGATTTCCGTTCCCCGACGCACAGATCTCCTGCCCTCGGACGAAATCGACGCAGGTGGACTGACTCGAAATCGCTTCGATGTCCTCGTCTTTCAGGCTGTGAAAGAGCTCCACGTTGCGGATGTACCACAGGCGATGGGATTCCACGATTAGGACTGTCCTCCCGCCGCAACGCCGACGCTGGCTTCCGCCATCTCCACGGCATGACGGCGGCGCGCACGGATCGTCTCGAAGCCGACGATCGGTATCGTCGCCGCGACGATACCGAGGATCACCCACTCCAGGTTGTGGGTTACCCAAACGAATTGGCCAAGGAAGTGGCCGGCGATGACGAGGGACCAAACCCAGAAGGCCCCTCCGATGAAGCTGATGCACAAGAATTTCCGATAGCTCATCCGCCCCATTCCCGCCACGAACGGAGCGAAAGTGCGGACCACCGCGACCCACCTCGCCATGATGAGGGTCTTCGAGCCATGTCGGGCGAAGAACTTCTCCGTCTTCTCCAGATGGCTACGCTTGAAGAGCTTGGAATCTTCCTTGGCAAAGAGCTTTGTCCCCAGCTTCCGACCAACCCAGTAGTTGACGTTATCGCCGGCAACCGCGGCGGCATGAAGGCAAAGGCCAAGCGCCAGCAGATTGAGTCCACCGCTCTCGGTGGTGAAGATACCGGCAGTGAAGATCAGGGAGTCGCCGGGAAGGAACGGAAGGATAACGAAACCGGTCTCGGCAAAGATGATTCCCGAGAGGATTCCATAAACCCATGCGCCGTGCTCTGCGATGAGCCCTTGCAGGTGCTTGTCAAGATGAAGAATGAAATCGATCAGGGGAATTCTCTCGTATTCGAAGTCCTATCACTATATCCGCTTCCGAGTCCGCAAATAGGCCTGAACCTCGGAGTGTAGGGCCATTCGTGAGCGTCTCAAACTCAGCCCACGCATCCAATAATCCAACGCTATGCAGGCTACGGTAATTCCCGAGACGACGAGAACGGGCGAAAGAGTGTCCATCAAAAGGTTCATCGCGTTTCCTCATCGTCATTTTCGTCGCTGTTCGCGCGTCGAGGGATCGGGCAAAGGTCTCGGTTCGGACTCGTAGAGGTCGCAAAAACCTGGGACTGCGATGGATGGTTGGGGTGGACAGGGATGGTATGGGCTTTATATCCCCCAACATCCCCGACGTTGGGGGTGCGGACTTCTTGCTTACGCCATGCGCTGGCCTGGAGGGCAGCCTATACCCCGCAACACGGGGCGTGTTGGGGGATGAGAAACCCTGTTCTGAGGCAAAGCACCCTCATCCCTGGCCCTTCTCCCCAGCGAAAATCCATGGGCTCCTGGACGCGTTCACAGAGCATGCCGTTGGTTGGCCCGTTTCAGGCCGGGTATTGTCCATCCCATGGCGACGAACGGCGCAACTCGCACCTTGGCGGCGATCGGCAGTCCGGTTATCGCCCTGTTTGAGTTTGTCGGCGAGGTTTTCCTGATTCTCGTCAGCGTCGTCCGCCGGATCGTGACGCGGCCTGTGGAGTGGAAGGAAACGATCGATCAGATGGCGTTCATCGGCGCCTCGTCCGTACCGATCGTCGCCCTAACCGCCTTTTTCGCGGGGGCAGTGCTTTCTCTCTACCTGTCTCAATTCCTTGCCGACTATGGGGCGACCACGTTCGTCGGGGCGACGATCGGGCTTACGATCACCCGCGAAATCGGTCCCGTCCTGGCGGGCCTGATGGTGGCGGCGCGGTGCGGTTCGGCGATGGCGGCCCAAATCGGCACAATGGCGGTCACCGAGCAGATCGACGCGCTGCGGATGCTTTCGGTCCACCCAACGAACTACCTGGTGATCCCACGAACGGTGGCGGCGGTCTTGATGTTGCCGATCCTGGCGCTGATCGCGATGTGGTCGGGAATCTTCGGGGGCTACCTGATCGCGATGACGCGCGGAGTCAGCGGCGGCACGTTTATGAATTCGCTGATCCAGTTCACAAAGCCGGAAGACGTGATTTCCGGAATGACCAAGGCGCCGTTTTTCGGGCTGATGATCGCCCTGGTGGCCTGTCAACAGGGCCTGCGAACGAAGAACGGCGCGGTGGGGGTTGGGCGATCGACCACCAATGCGGTGGTCATCTCGATGGTGTTGGTGTACGTCGTGGACTATGTGCTGGCGTCGGTGATGTACCGCTAGACCAAACGCACCTTCAGGTAGTGGGTTGGTTAACCGGCGACGATGCAGTTCTCCCTAAGCGAACAATCGAGGATCGATGCGGAGGTCCTTCGAGGTCCGGATGCGTGCGCCGAGAAGCTTGACTCCGCCCAGCCCGGTGACGAGGATCTCGATCGCGAAGGCTTCCATTTTGAAATAGGACGCCTCATTTGGACCAAGAGTCAGTCCAAATGAGACGCTACGCTTGATTGGGCGATTACAGGATGAACTCGTTGATCAGGTTCTCCAAGAACTCTTGGCGGCCTGACTTGCGCGTCGGTTCGCCGTGCCGAAGCACGTGGTCCTCAAGGTCGTCGAGCGACTTGTATCCTTCCAGGATCTTGCGGCCGAACTCGGTCTCCCAATCGGCATAGCGCTCCCGGACATGGTCGCCCAGGCGACCATCGGCGAGGATCGCCCACGCGATTTCGAGCCCCCGCGCAAACGCGTCCATCCCGCCGATATGGGCGTACATGAGATCGATCGGTTCGTGGGATTGGCGGCGCACTTTGGCGTCGAAGTTAAGGCCGCCCGTGGTGAAACCACCCATTTTGAGGATCTCCATCATGATCTGGGTGGTCAGGTAGAGGTTGGTTGGGAACTGGTCGGTGTCCCAGCCGATGAGTTCGTCCCCCGTATTGGCATCGACAGATCCGAGGACCCCGGCGTCGCCGGCAACTCGCATCTCGTGGACCATGTGGTGGCCCGCGAGGGTGGCATGGTTGGTCTCGAGGTTTAGCTTCAGGTAGTCCATGAGGTGGAATTCCCGCAGGAAGTTCAAACAGGACTCGGCGCTGGAATCATATTGGTGGGTTGTCGGCTCCTTGGGCTTGGGCTCGATGTAGAACTGGCCCTTGAATCCGATCTTCTTGGCGTGTTCCACTGCGATGAAGAGGAACTTGGCGAGTTGCTCGCGCTCCCGCTTCATGTCGGTGTTGAGCATGGTGTCGTAGCCCTCGCGCCCACCCCAGAACGTGTAGCCGAGGCCGCCAAGCTCTTGCGTCGCTTCGAGGGCCCGCTTCACTTGAGCCGCGGCATAGGCGAACACCTGGGGATCGGGATTGGTGGCAGCGCCGGACTGGTAGCGCGGGTGGCTAAAGAGATTGGCGGTGCCCCAGAGCAGCTGTATGCCGGTGGATGCCTGCTTCTCGGCGGCATATTCCACCATAGTTTGGAGGTTGGCGGTCGAAGTCGCGAAGTCGGTTCCCTCGGGAGCGATGTCTCGATCGTGGAAGCACCAGTAGTCGACTCCCAGCTTGCCCATGAACTCGAAGGCGGCGTCCATGGTGTCCCGCGCCCGTCGCATCGGGTCCTCGGCGGATTCCCACGGTCGGATCATTGTGCCAACGCCGAAGGGGTCGGCGCCAGTTCCTTTGAACGTGTGCCAATAGCAGACGGCGAAGCGCAAGTGCTCGGCCATCGATTTGCCACCAACGACTTTTGCGGCAGCGTAATGGCGAAATGCCAGGGGATTCTTGGACGCTTTGCCTTCGAACGGGACGCGCTCGGCAACCTCGGGGAAGTAGCTCATGGGTCTCTGATTATGAACGGTTTACCCTGGTACATTGCGGCTGAACTTCCCGGGCCGATGAGCAAGGCCTATAATGCGCCCATGATCCGGGGATTCCTCGTCTTTTGCCTTCTCATCGGCGGTTTGGGCTGCAGCAAAATCCCACGTCCAGTGGACGACTACAAGGCAGATCGAGCGGCGAAAGAGGCAACGCGGCTTCCGAAGGACCCTGGCGATGCTCAGGTCTATCAGGAGCTTAGAAAAGCAGGGCATGATTTCACCAAGCCCACAACGGTCGATTTCTATCTGTATTTCCCGGAGGAAGGGGCAGCCCGGGGGACGCTCCAGGCGCTATCGAGCGATGGCTATGCGGGTGAGATCAAAATGACCAACGGTCAGTGGGAATGCCATTTGACCAAGACGATGGTGATCTCGGCGGAAGCGATCGACATGGAGCGGCTCAAGATGCGGGAGATGACGGTGAATTCAGGCGGTCATTATGATGGCTGGGGTGCGCCAGTCGTGAAGTAGTTGGGCCGCTATCCTTCGACTTTCGCTCCAAAGGACTGGGCCAGGAGGATCGCTTGGCCCACATCGATCTTTGCCCCCTTCCAATTGGCGTGTTCGAGCCCGATCGCCTCGAGGATGGCCCCTTTGAGGTCGGCGTTCATGAGGTTCGCCTGGGCCATGCTCGACCTGGAGAAGTCCGCATTTCGCAGATTGGCTCCAGAAAGATTCGCGCTATAGAGGTCCGCTTCCACAAACTTCACTCCTTCCAGGTTCAAACCCTGCATCTCCTGCATGCGAAAGCTCGAAAAGGACCAATCGCCGCCTTCGACTTTCACAGCCCTGAGGTCGGCGCCTTCGAA
>JADZBW010000257.1 GCA_020851885.1 Fimbriimonadaceae bacterium
CTAGAACTTCCGACAATTGCCAGACGTCCCATCAGAGTCCCATGCGAAATAAAACCGTTCGTTTCATAAGCGACCATCGTCCGCTGTGCATTTGGCTGACGATCCTTACGCTGTTCGCGATCATGCTAGGTTGCGGCGGCGGCGGAGGTGGCGGTGGCGGGACCACGGGCACCACCAACGCAACGACGAACGCCACCACCAATGCGACGACGAACGCCACGACGAATGCGACGACGAACGCCACGACGAACGCGACGACCAATGCCACCACCAATGGCACCACGACAAGCGAGACTACCGGCAGCACGGGCTCCAATTTGCCTGAAAACCGGATCTTCTTCGCAGACGCGGCGCAGGACATCAAGCACATCGCGCCGGACGGCTCCGATGAGCAGATGTTCGTGGACATGACGGACAGTTTCAAGGGATTCGCGCAGGATCCGACCAATGTCAACAAGGTCGGCTTCGCCTACACCAACGCTCCGGGCGCAAATGCGGATTACGCGATTTACGTCAACTCGACGATGAGCTCGGCGGGAGCCACGAGGCTAACCCAAACCAGCTTCAAGAACATCGGCTCAATTCAGTTCACCCCCGATGGTTCGAAGATCGTCTTTACGGGCGCCAAGCCAAATCCCAATGACCCACTGGAGTTGATCTACAAACTGTATGTGATCAGTTCGTCGACGGCGAATCAGGTCATTACGGCCAAGGACGATGCGGACGACGCCTTCGTGGCACCGACGGGACTTGTGATCGTCTATACCAACTGGCCGGTCGGGACGAGCTCGCCCAAGATCAAGATCTGCAACATCGACGGGACTGGCGGAACGATCCTTGCCAGCACCGGCGACAACTTCCTCCCTCAGTACAACAAGACGGGAGACAAGATCAGCTTCTGTTCGAGTCGGTCGGGCCAATATGAGATTTGGGCGATGGACTCCACGGGCGCCAATCCAGTTAAGCTTTCCAACGTTAATGGATCCACCAGTGATCGTTGCTTCGGCAGCAGTTGGAGCCCGGACGGAACTCAGGTGGTGTTCACAAGGATCACCCTGAGCTCCGCTACATCCGGTATCTACAAGGTCTCGTCCGGAGGCGGCGGATCAGCGAGTCAGATTCGTCAGAATGGAACCCAATCGTTCATCTACTGGACGCCAGTTTCGACGAATGGCCCGACAAGGGGACTCAGCTTGATTCCCTGTGGGCTTGGAACGTCAGATCGGATCAGGGAGCGGATGGGTCTGGGGCACTAGACAATCCTGAGCCAGCCGCCCTGATCCATCGAATCCGTTGGCCAGAATGCCGAGCCTAGAGGGGCTCGTATCGCGTGTTGCGCCGTCGGGGCTCATAGCCTGCGTCGCAGATGAGCCGTTCGAACTCCTCGGCGGACAAGATGAACTTGTTACCGGCGGCCGAGACCACGTTCTCCTCGATCATCACTGAACCAAAGTCGTTGGCGCCATAGGCGAGAGCGGTCTGGGCGATCTTGGGGCCTTGGGTGAGGATCGAGACCTGGAAATTGTCGAAATTGTCCAAGAAGATCCTGGATACGGCCACCGTTCGGAGGTAATCCGCGCTGGACGCCTTGTTGGGGATCGGCAGGTTAGTGTCTTCTGGCTGGAAGGTCCAGGAGATGAAAGCTCGGAACGGCTGGCACTCGTCTTGGAGGTCGCGGATGCGTCCCATGTGCTCAATACGATCGTCGATCGTTTCGACGTGGCCAAACATCATGGATGCCGTGCTTCTGATCCCAAGGGCAGAGGCCGCGCGCATACACTCAAGCCATTCGTCGGTGGTGTCCTTGTAGGGGGCGATGACGGCCCGAACGCGGTCGACGAGGATCTCGCCGCCAGCCCCGGGAATCGAGTGCAGCCCCGCCGCTTTCAGCCGCTCCAAGCATTCGGTCAGAGTGAGCTTGGAGATGTGGGCGATGTAGATGATCTCGGCGGGCGAAAGCGCGTGGAGGATGACTTCCGGGAACCGCGCCTTGATCTTGCTGAAGATCCCTTCGTAGTAGTCGATCTTGAGCTTGGGATTCAGTCCGCCTTGGAATAGGATTTCCACCCCACCCTTGTCGACGGTGTCTTGGACTTTGGCGAGAATCTCCTCATCGGAGTGCAGGTATCCCTCAACGTGGTTGGGGGTGCGATAGAAAGCGCAGAATTTGCAGCGCACCCAACAGACGTTGGTGTAATTCAGGATTCGTCCAATGATGTAGGTGACGACCTTGGGATCGGTCTTCTGGATGCGACGGTGGTTTGCCAAAGTGGCAAGGTCCAGCAGATTGGGGTGCTGATAGAGAAAGCGGGCATCGTCAGCGGTTATCCGCTCACCGGCATAGACCTTGTCGGCAATGGTGTCGATAGAAATTCGATCCGGGGCGAGGGTCGCCATAACCCTCTGATTGTACCTTGAGCTTTCACTTTTTGCTGAAACTTGGCGTCGGCAGTCGTCAGTTCACCCTTAGCTTGGCGTTCAAAAAGACGCATCCACATTTGATGGATGCCCTTATAATGTCACTATGCTGCCGTTGCTTTTTGCCGCCATATCACTCTCGGCCCATCCGAGCCAGGACTGGCAAAGCCAGGGAAAAATAGAGTCTCGGGAAATCCAGGTCGAACATCGGAATGGGAACGTCGTCGAGGGAACGGAGTTCGTTCACTACGAATATCGGGTCTCGCTTCGGCTTGTGCCTGACGGCCATGTTCTGGACTGGAGCAACATGATTCTTTGCGATTCGGTGTGCAAAGGGAAGAAGCATGCCGCGCATGAAGCCTGCGACTCCAGCTGCGACGATCTCTGCAAAGCGAAGCATCACGTTTCGATGAAAGGGAAGGCGATGCGCCTGAAGGACAGGATGAAGCAGATGGAGAAGCAGTCTGCCTCATTGGCCAAAGGGATTGGGATGCCAGGGGGGCCAGATAACTGGTCATCCGCGACTTCCAACGCTTTGAGGAACCTGCAGCGGGATGTGGAGAAGGAGAAGGTCGAAATGGACGTTCCCCACTGGGTTCTCCCATGCGAGCAGACGGGTCGGATGTATGGCTACGACCTAACAAGCGTCGAAGTGAAAGGAGAGTTCTGGAAAGTTGGCTATTACATGTCGAGAGGGGTGAAGACCCCGATCGAAGAGTTGAAGGGGAATCACCAAGGGACGGTGATGCGGCTCTTCAAGCCGCTCCAAGATCCCGTCGATAAGGTGCACACCCTCGGCTGTCAGTGCAAATTCGTCCCTTCTGATCCTCCCGTTACGGACCCGGGCAAGCCGAACATCATGATTGGTCGCACGCCAACGTTCAGCGGACTCGGCTGGCGAGACAAAGACGGGAAGGTCACCATTCCCGACGGCAAGCAGGTCACGGTGACCACAACCGGCAATGGCCTCACCAAGGTAACCGTTCTGATTGTGAACGGGTCAGGGGAAGCGTATGAGGTGATTATCGAGCCGGGCACCAAGTTCGTTCCGAAGGACGGTGGGACCCAGATCATGACCGCTATCGGCCAGCAGAAGTGTTCCGTGCACTCAAAGGGTGCGGCCTTGTTGCAAGTTGCCACGGCCGCAGAGCCAGCCGGTTCTTTGGACACGACCGCCGACGTTCGCGTCGCCTGCACGGAACTGACCAAGCATATGCCCAGTACGGATTCCACCTTCACGATCACGCCTCCCAACGATCCGTTGCTGAGCAGGATCGCCAGTATCGAAGATCGGGGCTTCTTCGCAAATACCATCGCCCAGACCCGAGTCTGGATCTACACCGATGGGGCTTC
>JADZBW010000258.1 GCA_020851885.1 Fimbriimonadaceae bacterium
AAGTGGCTTTCCTCCATCGCCTGATTCTTTTGAAGCATCTCAAGCATTTGTTGAGGTTCTACGCCAAACTCTGAAGCCATCGCGTAAAGTTCGCGGTTCAAATCTTCATTTGTCAGCTGTAATTTTTCTTGCTCGAAAATCGTGCGAATCATCAGCGCGCGGATGACGTGGGTCTTCGCGTTATCCTTCCAGGCTTCCACGAGGCCGTCGACGGTCATCCCATTCTCGGCGGCATGCTGTTCCATCGTCTTGCCGGCCTGTTCGGCTTCCTGCTGGGTTTCCTGCAACCGACGGCTTGCAAGCGCTTCCCACATGTTGTCGGAGACTTCCACTTTGCTGCGGTCTCGCAAAACGTCGAATAACTTGACGCTGACCATTTCGCGAACCATCTCGTTCTTGGCTCGGACGATTCCCTCTCTGATCTTCGTCTTCAAGTCCTCGACGTTGTCCGTCTTCAGACTCTGAGCGAAAACGTCGTCGATCTCGGGAAGCGTGACCGCGCTGATTGAATTGAGGGTCACCAGGCACTTGTGAGGCTTCCCTGCCCAATCCTTCTCCTGGAAGTTCTCCGGGAAGGTCAAATCCAAGTGCTTCATCTCCTCGACCCGCATCCCTCCAAGGGCCTGGTCGAGTTGTGGGAACGTCTTTCCAACCACCGTCATGAAGTTGCGCCCGTCGCCTTCCTCGCCGTCGAGTTTGATATTGACAACCGCCACGTCCCCTTCTTCGGCGCCTCGATCCGTGATCGCCTGGCGCGAGTGCCTCTGTTTTCGAAGCTCGTCGATCTGATAGTCCACTTCTTCGTCCGTAACTTCGACGGGTGGCTGTTCAACCGGCAAACCCTTGTAATCGCCAAGCTCGACGACGGGAGGCAACGGAACCTTGGCCGTGAACTCGCAAGCGCCTTCTGCCTCATCGATCTTTGTGAGCTCGATGGCAGGCCGGGTACTGGCATCGGGAGTCAACTTCTCGCCTTCGACGGCCAACTTGAACGCACTCCGAACGATGGCCTCGGCGGCTTCTTCCGCCAAGTGCCCAGGATCGATCATCTTCTCTACCATTCCCTTGGGAACGTGCCCTGGACGGAAGCCAGGAATCTTGATCGTCTTGGATATCTTTTTCAGGGCTTTCTCGAAGCCGCCTTTCACCTGTTCTGGGTCGCAAACGACGGTCAGTTTGACGGTGCAGGGATTCAAATCTTCTCGGGTTACTTGCATGGTGGTGGGATCGGGCCGATTGCCCGAGGTGATTCCCAGATTGTACCCGCCAGTGTTCTAGCCCGGGCGAACGTGATCGTCAGCCCAGGTTCGGAAGGGAGCGAGGCGGTCGGTATTGAAGCAGTCCACGTTGAAATCAAGCTGTAGCTGCCAGAACCGGGGGGTGTCGGAAATACCCCAGAAGCGGACGAGCCTTCCTTGCGAGTGAGCCTTCGCGATATACGCTCTTAGCCCGGAGACTTGATCAGAAGTTGGCTCGACAGTGATCGGCCAATCGAGGTCGCCAAAGGACCGGCTGATCCACGGCACCAAACCAGCGGGCGGATTTGATTCGAGGTCCTCCGGACGGCCGTCGATCGCAACAAGGCGCTCCTTTTGCCTGGCTACCACGGAGACGGGACGATCACCGCTCAGGACCACGCCTACCGCCCCGCTCGAAACGCGGGCATCCGTCCACTTCACCAGCATCCCTTGATACCTATGAAGAATTCGATCCAGCTCCGCATAAACGTTGGTTCCATCTTCTTTGATGTCGATCATCAACCAGAACGACTTTTCGCGCTTGGGATAGACCCACCCTCCGTTCCTCTCGCAGAGCCCCTTCAGCGGCTTCAAATAGAGGTCCTCAAGGTTACGTTCGGGTTTCAGGTCTTTCCGATTGTGCCCAACGAGGATCTTCCCATCGACCAGAAAGACGTCTGCCTCGACATTGGTGAAACCGCTGGCGAGGGCATCCCAAAGTGGCCTTGGGTGCATGTAGTCGTTATGGGCGAACCCCCGTTCAAAGGGAGTGCCAAGCTGCGGGATCGATACGGCGGCGAAGGCAAGGCTGGCAAGCATGTTTGGTTTCGAGTATTGCCCAACTTGGGTTAAGCCTTGGCGATGAGATCCCTTAATGCCACCTTCAAGTCTGGGTATTGAAAGCGAAACCCATGAGAAAGAGCAACCTTCGGTAGCGCGCGAGTGCTGTCCAGCAATGGATCCATCTGCTTTCCAATAAGCAAGCCGACAAGTTTCAAGACGAAGGCGGGAGCGGGAGGAGCCCAGGGCCGATGAAGCGCCTTGCGCATTTCCGCCATCAACTCCCCGTTACGTGTTGGATGAGGCCCAACGCCATTGATCGGTCCGAATACATCCGATCCTATTGCCCAAAGAAACAATGCGTTCAGGTCCGCGATGTGGATCCAGGGAATCCACTGCTTTCCACTTCCCTGGGCGCCGCCAAGCATCCGACGAGTCACCTTCGCCAGTTCTGGGAACGCGCCACCGTCTCGGCCCAAGACCATGCCGATGCGAATTTGGACCTTGCGAGTTCCCGGCGTTTCCACCTCCAGCTGGGCTTGCTCCCAGGCCAGACACGTTTCCGCTAAGAATCCGGCGCCTGCCGCACTCGATTCAGTCAGTTCTTCGTCACCCCGGCTTCCGTAATAGCCGACGGCGCTCGCGTTGATCCACACTCTGGGCGCGGCGCGGCACTGCCGGATCGCCTTGCCGATAACCGCAGTGCTCTTCACTCGACTCTCCAGGATCGAGCGCTTGTTCGACTCCGTCCACGGAAGCAACACCGGCGCACCGGACAGGTTGATAACGGAATCGGCTCCCTCCAGAATGGAAGACCATGGCCCGATCGTCTCGCCATCCCACTCCAGCGTTTCCGCGTCCTTGGAATCGTTCTTCTGCCGGGACAACCTGACGATCTCATAGCCGTTGGCGTTGAGGAATTGTGCTAGAGCGTGGCCGACAAAACCAGAGCCTCCGGCAAGGATCACCCGCCCGGTCACTCTTCCATCCACTGCTTTACAAGATCCTGCTCGACCCCCAGGCATTGGAGAATTCTCGCAACCACGGTATCCGCCAAGTCCTCCAGGGTTTCTGGCCGCTGATACCATGCCGGACAGGCCGGGATCACTTGGGCACCATTCTCCGCCAGGATCGTCAAGTTACGGAGCATGATCGCACTCATCGGCATCTCACGTGGAACGACGATAAGCGGACGTCGCTCCTTCAGACAGACATCGGCGGACCGGCTCAGCAAGTCGTCGCTGATTCCATGGGCGATTCGTGCCGCCGTGCCCATCGAGCATGGGACGACCACCATGCCATCGTGTCGAAATGAACCAGACGCCGGTGGTGTGAAGTAGTTCTTGGTATCGAGAAGCCGAATTTGGGGATAGTCCGCGCCGAGCCAATCGAGAGTTGTAAACCGATCCCGACGAGGAGCCACCTTGAGTTCCGTCGCCGCTACCTGGATCGCTTGGTCGCTTAGGATGAGGAAGATTTCCTCCCAATGTTTGGTCGCCTGCTGGAGGAACCTCTGGGCATAGATCGCCCCGCTTGCTCCCGTCACTCCCACGACTATTCGGCCCGTAGACATCACGTTAAGTCTACGAGAGTTGGCGTTGAACATGCCGGGGATTTGGGATTCCCGGTTGCCGGGGGGCTCTGTTTTCCGCGGCACACGTCCCGACTCAACCGTAGTTCGAACTGCTATCGTTGGTAAAGGCGATGGCTCAATTGGCGGGCGTGAAGAAACGGATTGTCGTGATAGGCGGAGGCTTTGGTGGAGCCTATGCAGCCCAATTCCTCGCGAAACAGAACCTGAAGGACACCGAAATTGTGCTAATCGACCGCCAGAATTTTCTCCTCTTTTACCCATTGCTCATCGAGGCTGGCGTGGGGCAACTGGAACCGCGCCATGTGACCGTACCAATTCGCAGCTTCCTTGGAAAAAGGGCGCAGTTTCTGATGGCGGAAGTACAGCACATCGACCTCTCCCGCCAGCAGGTGACGCTTCAGGTCGATTCTCTGCCTTCACGAACCGTACACTACGACCACTTGATCTTGGCCCCGGGCAGCGTCACTCGATTTCCAGCCATTCCTGGCTTGGCTGACCACTCGTCCCAGTTAAAATCTCTACAGGACTCCATCGAATTTCGGGATCGCGGAATTCAACTGCTCGAGAAGGCGAACACGATTGAGGATCGTGACGATCGAGCGGCGCTCCTGCGGATCGTGATCGTCGGTTCCAACTTCAGCGGCATCGAGCTTGCGGGAGAGTATCAGGAGTTTCTTGAGTCGCAAGCAAGGAACTACCCAAACATCGATCCTGAGGACATCCAGGTCGTTGTCATCGAATACGCCGACCGAATCCTTCCCGCGATCGATGCCGACCTCGCGGACTTTGCTCGCAAGCGTCTCGAACGTCGAGGGCTCGTGATCAGGACGCAGTGCAGCTTGACCGATGTTCAAGCGGACAATGTCACCCTGACAACGGGCGAGGTGATTCGGACTCATACAACCGTCTGGTGCGCGGGCATCGCCCCGTCGCCGTTGATCCAGCATGTTCCTGGATTGCCCTTGAACGACCGGGGCTATATCCTCTGTGATCCAACGACCAGGGTGCGGGGATTCGAGAACGTATGGGCGGTGGGAGACTCGGCGTTTATCCCTGACAAGCATGGCCATCCGTATGTGGCAACCGCCCAAAACGCTTCTCGACAGGGGCCAGTGGCCGCTCGAAATGTGCTGCATTCGATGCGCAACGAACCACTGGTGCCATTTAGGTTCGAATCGCTCGGCTCCTTGGCGGCGATCGGCTGCCGCACGGCGGTGGCAAGGCTCATGGGAATCAAACTCCATGGGTTCCCCGCTTGGTTCATGTTCCGCACGATCTATCTGATGAAGATGCCCAGTTGGTCGAGACGGGTGCGAATCATGATGGACTGGACGCTCTCGCTGATCTTCCGCCAAGAGCCGGTCCAACTGGGAGTCAGGAACCGATAGTCGTACGCCTTACTCTTCTTTGTCTCTCAAGCGATTCTTCTCAAGATCGCGTTCACCCCAACGCACAAACTTGATGAACGCGAACACACTTCCGATGACCACGATCGGGGCGATGACGATCATCCAAATGAATACATCTTCTTCCCGAAGCATCTAGCCGTACGCCTCCAAGAGCCTGGTCTCTTCATCATCGGTCAACCCGGTTTTGAGGGGATCTGGGATTGAGTCACGCCAGACAAGAGTATCGCGGATCGTGTCCTTCAAGGGCCGGAACCGCAACCCATTTTCAACCGCCTTCTCGACCGAAATCTGGTACAGGGCATCGAATCCGCCGTTCGCAGGAAACTGACCCGGAAAGGCCTTGCCAATGGTCACGTTCTGTTCGTTCAGCCATTCCTCAGAGGGTCGCACGATCTCGTATTCCGTTCCCGATGCCAAGGCCGCCTCGTCGAAGATATCGCCCCACGTCATCGAGAACTGCGGTCCCGTCGCGTTGAAGGTCCCCACAACGAATTCGGACAGGAGATGGATGCAGAACGCCGCCAGGTCGCGGCCGTCGATGAATTGGAGGGGTTCGTCTCGTTCGCACACGGAGAGCATCTTCCCGCCCTTGCCTGCCCGGCGGAACCAGTATGTGAACCGATCGGTCTTGTCGTATGGGCCAACGATCATGCCCGGTCTCACTATGACCGCCTTATCGCCGAATGCATCGCTAACGGCTCGTTCGCACAGGACTTTGAGGCCGCCATAGGTCTCCCCATCGACCACTTCGGTCATTTCGTCCTTCAGCCTGGCAAGCGGACCACTTTCGGTCAGGCCCGGATATGCCGGCTCAGCATAGACGCTGATCGTCGAGATGAATAGGTAAGCGTTGGTCTTGTCTTTGAGCTTGTCGACAGACTGTTTGACGATTCGGGGAACGTAGCCGCAGGTATCGATCACCGCGTCCCATTTCTCATCACCCAGAGCGTCCAGACCCCCATCGCGGTTCCCGAGGATATGCCTTACGGAAGGATAGAGATCATTTCCATGCTGGCCCCGATGGAAAACGGCAACGCGGTGCCCCAAAAGCAGAGCTCGCTCGACAATGTGTCGGCCCACGAATTCAGTGCCCCCGATGACCAGGATGTCCATAGCGAAAGGTTACTCAGGAACTCAAGCGCCCTGCACGTACCCGGTGGACAATCGCCGGCAATACGTCCAACGCTCCAAGCAGGGGTCTCGATCTCTTGAATGGATGGTTACCACTTACCACGGCCCACCGACGCCCTGGGCCGGGACCTCAAGAAGAAATCCCTCCGACACGCACCGGCCTCCATATCGCCCCCCGAACTCCAGGTTCAAATCGGGTACAATATGGCCCATCGATCCCCATCCAAAGCGCGCGTCTTTTCGTGCCTCTGGATCGTCTGGAACCTGAATACCCGTGGCAGAACAAGACCCAAATATTTCCATCGTGAAGGTCGACGAAGAACTTGGCCGTTCTTATGTGAACTACGCGATGTCCGTTATCATCGCGCGCGCCCTTCCGGATGTTCGCGACGGACTGAAACCCGTTCAACGACGAATCCTCTACACGATGAGGGAGCTTAATCTCTCGCCGGACAGCAATTATGTGAAGTGCGCGAAGGTCACCGGTCAAACGTCCGGTGACTATCACCCACATGGCGACCAGGTGATCTACCCGACCCTGGTCCGCATGGCGCAATCATGGTCCCTTCGGTATCCACTCATCCAGGGTCAGGGGAACTTTGGTTCCATCGATGGAGACAGCCCCGCCGCTCAACGATACACGGAATGCCGCCTGACGCCCCTCGCGATGGAGTGTCTGGAGGACTTGGACCGGGAAACCGTGGATTGGATCGATAACTATTCCACGACCCTCAAAGAGCCCACCGTCTTCCCGAGCAAGTTCCCGAACCTGATCTGCAATGGGTCCCAGGGTATCGCCGTCGGAATGGCCACCAACCTTCCACCGCATAACCTAACCGAAGTCTGCAATGCGCTGCTGCTTCGAGTGGACAATCCTGATTCCACCCTGGACGAGGTGATGGAAGTGATGCCGGGGCCGGACTTCCCCACCTACGGAATCATCATGGGCACCAAGGGGATTCGCAGCGCTTATGAAACGGGCAGGGGCTCGATCATCATGCAGGCGAAGACGATGATCGAACAAGGCGATTCCGGCAAGTCCGTGATCGTCGTGACTGAGATTCCCTATCAAGTCAACAAAGAGAATCTGATCAAGAACATTGCGCTCATTGCCAAAGAGCGCAAGTTCGACGGAATCCTGAACGTCCAGGATTACTCAGAC
>JADZBW010000259.1 GCA_020851885.1 Fimbriimonadaceae bacterium
GGTAGGATTTGGCAGCAGATCGCCGGCCACCTGCCAGACCGTGAATTTATCGAACGGCAGATCGGCATTAAGCGCCCGCACCACCCAGTCTCGATACGGATAAATCGACCGCTCGTTGTCCAAGTGAAGGCCGTGAGTATCGCCATATCGGACCGCGTCGAGCCAATAGCGAGCCTGATGTTCGCCATAGGTTGGACTGGCGAGGAGTTGGTCCACGTATCTCTCATAGGCGTTCGGGCGAGTATCACCGACAAACGCCTCGACTTCGTCGGGTCGTGGCGGAAGTCCCGTAAGCGTCAACGAAGCGCGCATCGCCAGTGTACGACGGTCCGCTTCGATTTCGGGCTTCAGGTGGACCTGGTCCAATCTGGCCATCACGAACCGGTCGATCGGGTTCTTCACCCACGAAGGATTGGAAACTGCGGGCAGGGGAGGCTTGACTGGCGGAACCAAGGACCAGTGGTTTTGGTACTTCGCGCCTTCCGAAATCCATCTTTTCAGCAGTTGCCTTTGAGCATCCGACAGTTCGGGAACGCCCGCATCTTTGGGAGGCATCTGCATATCCCTATCTGGGTTGCTGATCCGCTGCCAAAGCAGGGAGCTTTCCGGCTTGCCGGGCACGATGGCTTTACGTCCATCGCGATCTTTCGTGGCTTGCTCGAAGGAGTCCAACCTCAGACCGGCGGATACCACCGCCGCATCGGGACCGTGACACTTGAAGCATCGTTCACTCAGAATCGGTTTGATGTCCCGATTGAAGTTGATGGGCGCTTCTTTGTCTTCGGCATGGCCGGATTTGGCGACGGGCACAACCGCGCCGGCCGTCAGCACCGCGCAGGTGCATAGGAAAAACTGTATAGAGACCTTCATGATCAACAGACCAAACGAATAACGGCAGTATAGCAACGGTTCGGCAAAGAACCAAACTCGATGCCCCCGATTTCAGGTTGCGACCCTTACGCGGTCGTATCAGCGCTTAACTTTCGCTTCACTCACCCATTCGATCGCTTCGCCGATCAACTTGGTGAAGAGAGGGTCGGTATACGATTCCTTGGTGTGCCCAAAGCCGGTGTAGAAGCTGCGCCCGCCTTCAAATTCCTGGCACCACATGATCGGGTGGTCATCGCCCATCGTCGAGCCCTGGTAACTCTTTTGATCCATGCTCGCAAGAACATGAACGCCCTGGCGAGGATTTTCTTTGTAGTCGTACCATTCGTCCGTCCGCTTCCAAGGGTTGGGCAGATGTTTGGTTGCCGGATGCTTGGAGTCCTCGATCTTCACGACGGCTTCTTGGATCCGAGGGTGGATCTTGAAATATCCGCCAACCAACTTGCCGTACCAAGGCCAATCGTATTCCGTGTCGGCAGCGGCGTGAATGCCCACATATCCGCCCCCGGCGTGAATGTAATTCTCAAGGGCGCGCTGCTGTTCGTCTTCAAGGACGTCGCCCGTCGTGCAGAGAAAGACCAATGCGTCGAAAGCCTTGAGCTTCTTGTCTTCAAACCAGGTGGAGTCCTCGGTAAATGTCACCGACCAATTCCGCTCATTGGCAATCTTGTAGATCGCCCGACGCCCATCCGGAATCGAATCGTGCCTGAACCCTCGGGTCTTCGAGAAGACCAGCACATTTCTCTTTGGCGCAACGGGGGCATACAAGTTCGTCGTCATGATGGCTCCGAGCGTGGCGGCAATCAGCAGCATTTGCGGAGGTTACCTGCCGATATCCGGCATTCAATTCCTGTAGATGAGATACTTGCTTCGAACCTTCAAAAATCCTTTCAGAGGTTCTTCCAAACTGGCTTGCACGACATCGGCATTCTGCCCTTCGTCGATCAGGCGAACCGTGTCGTTGCTACCGATCAGGCGTTTGGAAGTCGACCAGTCGATCTTGCCGGGGTATAGCTTTTCCAAGGCACAAGCGAGTTCGATGCCAATCCGAACGGACTGGACCTTGTTGCGATCGACGATCTCTATTCGAATCCCTTCGATCGTTTGCCCCTTGAACCGGGATTCGGTGGGCGTCATTCTCGTCGCGTAAAACCTGATGCCTGGGATATTCCTTTTGTTCAGGAAGTCAGCCAAATCCTGACCTTGAATAAAGTCGCTTCCAACTTGTTCGAAGGGAGAATCGGTCCCACGTCCAACCGAGACGTTCGGTGCGAACTCGACAAGGCAGATCCCGGGATAGAGGATCGCTGCCTTCAAGCTTCTCATGTTTGGTGACGGGTTCACCCAGGTTAATCCGGTGGAATCAAACCAGTCGCTCCGCCTCCAATCCTGCATGGGGATGACGGTCAAGGTGGCACCGATCATTCGCTCGACATTGAACATCTCGGCGAGTTCACCCATCGTCATCCCGTGCCGAGCAGGCGTGCCCGGATGATAACCGGCGAACGACGTGTTTCCCACATCGAGAAGAGGACCTTCGACTCGCGTACCGGTCACTGGATTGGGGCGGTCCAGGACGAAGTATGGGATCTTCGCCTTGGCGGCTTCTTCCATGCCGAAAGCCATCGTTGTTTCGTATGTATAGAAGCGAACTCCCACATCGGCGATATCGAAGACCAACGCGTCAAGGTCCTTGAGTGTTTCCGGCGTCGGCCGGTTGGTCTTGCCATAGAGGCTAAAGACTTTGATCCCAGTCTTGACGTCCACCATGTCTCCAAGACCACCGCGATCTTCCACCCCGAAGAACCCGTGCTCGGGAGCAAAGAGCGCCTTGAGTTGGATACCAGCGGCGACCATGACGTCGATGTTCCGCTGCCCATCACGCGTCAAACCCGTCTGATTCGTAATCAGGCCAACCCTTTTCCCTCGGAGCGAGCGGAAGCCTTGGGCTGCAAGCACATCGATCCCACACAGGGTCCTTGCGTTTCGATACTGGTCCGGCATGGTCATGATCGCTACGCCGAGAAGGGCGGCAGTCAGCATGCGCCAAGGCTACCTGAGCATCATTTCAGGATGACCCGGTGCTTTCCCGGACCGACGACCAGCATCGGCTGATTCTGGCGGTACTCAAATGCCTTCCCGTCCAGAACGGCAGATCGGCCGTCAGAGGGAACAAACCCTTGCGATCCTTGGGGAATCTCGAAATCGATCGTCATCGATCGGCTTGCTAAACCGTCCGGACTCTCACTGGATTGGTCGGGCAATCCACGTCGCCATTCGACTCTCACAAGCCCCATGGGTGTCTTCGTTTCTCCCTTTGCCCATTCCAACTCCCCAAATTCTGGCGCGATCATGATCTTCTTCCAACCCACGGAACCAGGAGCCTGACGTATTCCAAGAACCCAACCATAGAACCATTCCATCACATGTCCAAGCATCGCGTGGTTGAGGGAGTTGCTGCCTACGGTGATGGCATCCCATGTCTCCGGCATCGTGGTCAAACCTTTGGCGAGAACCCCGCCGTAGGATCCGATTCCTGTGCGGCTATAGACCTTGTGCAGCACATCCGAGCGGCCACCTTCCGCCAGCGCCCTGATAAAGAAAAGGTGGCCGACGTCACCGGCGGTCTGTTGGTAGCCGCGTTGCTCCAACTCGCGAACGATGGCATTCTTCACTTCTTCCCGATCCTGGTTCGGAATGAGATCCGCACAAAGCGCCATCGCATGGCCTGACTGGACGCTGCCGGTGTTCTCGAGAGTCTTCGTCGAAGGATCATAGAATTCCTTGAGGAACGCCTTACGAATCTGGGAGTGGACTTCCAAATAGTGCTCGGCTTCCGAGTTCTTCCCAAGGACTTTGCAGGTGTCGGAGAGGGCTTTCACGCACATCGCGTAAACCGTTGTCGAAGTGAGATCCGTCGGCGTGTAGCGACTGGGACCCGGGCCTTGTCCATGACCATAGTCGTACCAATCACCCAGGCCCTTTCTGGCAATTCCCTTCTTCGCATCCTTGATCAGCCAATCCACATACCGTTTCATGGAAGCGAAATTCTCCTCCAGGAACCGTCGATCGCCGTACCATACGTAGGCTTGCCAGGGCATCAAGACCCCAGAGGCCCCCCACTCCACGGTGAACTTGTAGGGGTTTTCGATCGGGAGCATCAAGTAATCGGGTGCCACCGTGGGGAACCGGCCGTCCGCTTCTTGCGCGTCTCGCAAGTCCTGGGCGATCTTGTGAAACCAGGCTTGGCAATCATAGCGGTAGGCAAACGATTGAAAGAGCAGGTGGTTGCACTCCTGCCAGCCAAGTTTCTCCCTGTGCGGGCAGTCGGTCATCACATAGCTCATATTCGAACGCATCGCCCAATCGACCAAGGCATGGATTCGGTTGTAGAGGGGACTGGAGGTTTCAAACTTGCCGATTTGGGGGTTGTCGGTCCGGACATGGACCATCTCCATCGATTCCAAAACCGGAAGTCCCATGGGATTTGACATGCCCGCGGGAACCGCCCCCGTCACTTGGACGAATTGGAAGCCGTGGTACCAGAACCGCCACTCGTGAGTCTCCCTTGCCCCTCCTTTCAAAGTGTAGTGTGCCGATGCGTCGCCATTCCAAAGATTCAGTTGCTGGACTTCCCCTCTCTCATTCATCACTTCGGATGGCCGGAACTTCACGATCTGGCCACGCTTGCCGCTCACCCGAAACTTCAGAATTGCCATCGCGTTTTGAGGAAACACGTAGGACCACTCGCCCGGATGGGGACTTCTAATCTCGGTTGGCTTCCAAGACTGAACGGCTTTGAATGCGGGCCAATCCATTTTGCGAAGGTTCGCCTTTGGCGCGGTCGTCACGATGGCGGGTTGGCTCGGCCCCGATTTGGATGATGCATCGTAATCTTCACCGGCGAAGACATGAGAGAGCGTATAGGGTCCCGTGGTCCATGTCCAGTTCTTATCCGTGACAATCCGTTCCGAACGGCCATCCGAATATTCAACGTCGATCACCGCCGCAAATAAGAACGGGCGTTCTCCACTGAAATCAGGCATGGCATCGCCTTTGGTGTATCGACCCGCTGGAGGTTGAACGACTCGATACCAACCGTTCCCCATCTCGACTTTAAGGTCGTTTCGTCCCTCGTGCAGTGCCTTGGTAAGATCGAATTCCTGCCAGTAGATCGTTCGGTCGTACTGAGACCACGGCTGGTTCAATAGCCCATCGCCCAGGCGCTTCCCATTGGCGAAGAAATCATAGTGCCCAAGCCCGATCACGCGGGCCGTCGCCTTGACGATCTTGTGGGCAAGCTTCACCGAACGATGGAAGACGGGAACGGGTACGTCGGCCTTGCCCAAGTTCCAAGGGGTTGTTCCGTATTTCCCAACAATAAGCACTTTCCCATCTGGACTTGACCAGCTTGAGTCAGAAAACAGGTTCACTTCATGGCCGTCGACGCTCGCTTGAGCCGCAAATAGGAACCCGGCAGGGTTGACGATGTTGGAGCCCGGACCATTGGTAGCGAGGACCTCGATTCGGTTCCGTCCCGATTTCAGCAATCCTGCGACGTCGAATTCGAAGAGCCGATTCCAGGCGTCGGCCCGGCCAACCTCATGGCCGTTGATGCTGACGATCGCCGAGTTGTCAGCAGTAAAAGAGATCCTTGCCGCACTGGGCTTGGAGGCGATGTTCCAGTCTCTGGAGAATCGAATCTCTCCGTGGGGCGCCCCATCGACTGTCGGTTTTGGGCCTCCCGGAGTCTGGACCCAAATCCAGTTCGCCTTCTCGACCGGCTTATTGGCGTTCGGTACGGTGAGCCACTTGGCTCCCTTGAAAGGCGAATCGGGCGTAGCCAAAGCAGCAACCAGGCACAGGGACCACATGGCGACAATTTACCGGTCGCCCGGGCAGCGCCAAGCCTTTGTGTCCCTCGAAATCCTTTCATGGATCTCCCGGACTCCCTAATTCAATCCTTGGAAACGAAAGGGGTTGCCAGGGGATCTATAATCTTGAGAGTTCGTGCAAAGACAACGCGGTCTGAGCCGAGGAATTTCCAATGAGCACGGTCATCGCGGCATTAGCACTTTTCGGCATGGGTTCGGTTACCCAAACGGCAACTTCTCCTGAGCGCTTCGAGCAGAAGATTCCCGGACATCTTCCCTCCTTTTGGCTCCGCAAAATCCCAGCGGGCGAGATCACGATCGGCGCTAAGAAGGTCGCGGTGACATCCCTATGGGTCGCGGAGACCGAGGTCACCTGGGACATCTACGACATTTTTGCTTTTCGATTGGACCTGACCCCAAAGGAGCAGGCGACCGGGGTCGATGCGACGGCAAGGCCAAGCAAACCCTATGGCGAACCCGATCGGGGCTTCGGGCATCAAAGCTATGCGGCCCTCGGAATGACCGCCAACTCGGCTCAGAAATTCTGCGACTGGCTCAACAAAAAGACGGGTCGCAAGTTTCGCCTTGCAACCGAAGCCGAGTGGGAATATGCGGCACGAGCCGGTTCGACCGCGACCCCCAAGCTGGATGAGGTCGCCTGGTACTTCGACAACGGGGAAGATCAGACGCATCCGGTCGGCACCCTGAAGCCAAACGCTTGGGGGCTGTTCGATACTCTCGGAAACGCCGCCGAATGGGCGATCGACCTGAAGGGGGTGCCGGTTACGTGCGGCGGCTCTTACGCGACCAAGGCAGACAAGACCACATTTGGCACACGCCAGTATTACGAACCGAGCTGGCAAGACGCCGATGCTCACGTGCCAAAGAGCAAATGGTGGCTTTCAGATGGACCCTTTGTTGGCATGCGTATCGTTTGCGATCCCTAGTTGGATAAGCTAGTCCCGCTATGGGACACAACGACGGTCTCTCTCGACGCGATTTTCTTGTGGGTTCCGCCGCCACCACGGCTGCGGTCATGTTGCCATCGGGAGTTTTTGCACAAGGTTCGGACAAGCTGAAAGTAGGCCTGGTTGGCTGCGGAGGACGAGGTACCGGCGCGGCGATCGACTCGGCCACTGCGGACAAGGGCGTGGTTATTCACGCGATGGCCGACGTTTTCCAAGACCGCATCGACGGTTGTTCGCAGACCCTTTCGAACCAACTCAAAGAGCGCTTCAATGTCGGAGACCGCAAATTCGTGGGATTCGACGCCTTCGAAAAGGTGATGAAAACGGATTGCGATCTCGTGATCCTTGCCACGCCTCCAACATTCCGTGCTTCTCACCTCGCCGCGGCGATCGCCGCCAACAAGCACGTCTTCATGGAGAAGCCGGTAGCCGTTGATGCCCCTGGCGTCCGCTCCGTCATCGAATCTGCCGATTTGGCCGCGCAGAAGAACCTCGAGATCGTCACCGGCACCCAGCGCCGACACGACTTGGCTTATATGGAAGCGATGAAGCGTATCCAGGACGGCCAGATGGGCGACGTCGTGGCGTGCTATGCCTACTGGAACCAAGGCGGACTTTGTATGAACGTTCGCCAATCTTCCTGGACGGACATGGAGTGGCAACTCCGAAACTGGCTGTACTT
Source organism: Fimbriimonadaceae bacterium (assembly GCA_020851885.1). Taxonomy (GTDB): domain Bacteria; phylum Armatimonadota; class Fimbriimonadia; order Fimbriimonadales; family Fimbriimonadaceae; genus 55-13. The sequence continues at coordinate 7,413 of JADZBW010000259.1, forward strand.
CACGTGGATTTCCGGCGACCATATCGTCGAGCAGCACATCCACAATCTGGACGTTTGCAACTGGGCGATGAACGATCACCCCGTCAAGGCAGTCAGCCTTGGTGGCCGACAAGTGCGAACCGATCCGGCCTACGGCCACATCTTCGATCACTTCGCCACGGAGTACGAATACGCAAACGGGGTCAAGCTGCTCAGCATGTGCCGCCAGATCGACGGTACGGCGAGCCGCGTCTCCGAGCACATCGTGGGAACCAAGGGAACTTCGAACGCGAACACCGTCATCAAAGGCGAGAAGCCATGGCGCTGGGAAGGCGATCGACCAAACCCCTACATGCTCGAGCACCGAGACTTGATTGCCTCGATTCGAGCCGGCAAACCGCTCAATGAAGGCCGTCGGGTTGCGGAAAGCACCATGACCGCCATTCTGGGCCGGGTTGCGGCCTATACCGGGCAAGAAGTGTCGTGGGATCAGGCGATCGCTTCCAACGTCAAATTGGCGCCGGCGAAGCTGGAGTTTGGGCCCGTGCCCGTACCACCGGTTGCAATGCCCGGAACCACCAAAGTCGAATAGCCGCTTCCATGGCGAAAATTGGAGCCCCCGTGATTAACGTCGCGAGGGCTCTTTTTTGCTTTGGTCTTCGAGTTCGACGAGTCGCCCTCCAAGGGAGGTAAAACGCGGGAATGCTACCTTCGCGACGCGAATTTCTTCAGGCAAGCGCAGCCGTTACCGCCGGTATGCTCGTTCCAAACGCCATGGCCACCGAACCCACCTCCAACGCACCCAAGTTCAAGCTCAAATACGCCCCCCACTTCGGCATGTTCCGCAACAGCGCCGGCGACGATCCGGTCGAACAGCTCAAATTTGCCGCTGGCGAAGGCTTCACGGCTTGGGAAGACAATGGGCTTAAGGGCTACTCTGTGCCCGACCAAGAGCGCATCGCCAAGGCGATGACTCAGCTCGGCATTCAAATGGGCATCTTTGTGGCGAGCAACGTCGATTGGACGAATCCCACCCTGACCGGCGGAAACAAGGAATCGGTCGACAAGTTCCTTGCCGACATCAAATCTTCCGTCGACGTCGCGAAGCGGCTCAATGCGAAGTGGATGACGGTGGTTCCCGGGGTCTGCTCTCCCAGACTGCATCCTGGTTACCAGACCGCCAATGTGGTTGAAGCGCTTCGCAGAGCCTCCGAGATTTTTGAGCCCCACGGCCTGGTGATGGTCATCGAAGTGCTGAATTTCCGCGACCATCCGAATCTCTTCCTCACCGATGTCGCCCAGGGTTTCCAGATCTGCCGCGCCGTAAACAGCCCGGCCTGCAAGGTTCTGTTCGATATGTACCATGCTCAGATTCAAGAGGGCAACATCATTCCCAATATCGATCTTGCCTGGGGCGAGATCGGCTATTTCCAGATCGGAGACAATCCTGGACGGAATGAACCCACCACTGGCGAGATCAATTACCTGAACATCTTCAAACACTTGCACGAGAAGGGCTATCAGGGCATTCTCGGGATGGAGCACGGCGCATCAAGGCCCGGCAAGGAAGGCGAACGCGCCCTGATCGAGGCCTATCGGAAGTCCGACGCCTTCTGAGATCCCAGGTAGTTTCGGGAGCCCGGGAACGTTGGAGAGGCCGCCGATTCCAAAGAATCGGCGGTTTATGTGTAAGGTTCTACAAGAATCCTCCCGCTCGAATTGCCTTTCGGCATTCGGAAAATCTCCGGCGCGAGATCCATTATTCGACAACAAGCGGGGAACGCCGATATCCTGCCTCAGCAACTCGTGGGAATGCCGAGATGCCGAAGAGGTTTACGACCTTACGACTTTTTGGGAACGATCCAAATGTTGCGGAATCGGACCTTGCAACCGTGATTCTGGAGCAGAATCGGCCCGGTACCCAGCTTGTGCCAATCCTCCTTCTTCATCGCTTCA
>JADZBW010000260.1 GCA_020851885.1 Fimbriimonadaceae bacterium
CAACCTTCTGCGACGGGATATCGTGCCGATGCTTGAAGGCGTAAACAAAACAACAGATGGACGCCCAGCAGGGAGCGATGATCTGATAGATGTTTTGGAATCCGTGATAGAAATCCTTGCTGCCGGGACGCAGGATCAACATCATGATGAAAACCACGACATAGGCGATGGACAGTATCGCTGTGGTTCGCTGCAATCCATTGCAGCGTCGCCAAAACTGACTTACCCGAATAACCCCTCGCCCCATGATGTCTCCTGACGTGGGACCCGCCAGGTCCCTCAAATGGGCTGATTCCATGTTTGGATGAGGGAATCACATGAAAATGCGAATTGCGTTAAAAATCCACGGTCGCCGACGACCTCTCTCGGATATCCTGCCTGCAGAAGGATCGCGATGGGGATTATTTTCGGGTTGGCGGCCGCCCTGTGTTGGGGGGTCGGGGATTTTGCCATTACCACTCTGGCCCGCTACGTCGGGTCTTCCAAAAGCCTCTTCTACATTCAATTGTTGAGCCTGGCATGCTGGATGATCCTGCTGGGCGTTTTTCCGCACACCGCGAATGTTCCACTCGGGGTTTGGGGGATGGCGGCGCTGGCGGGCATATTCCACGTGATCGGCTTGGTGACAACCTATCGCGCTTTTGAGGTTGGAACACTCTCCTTTGTGTCGCCAATCGCATCGAGCTTCGCTATTGTTACGGCGATTTGCTTTGTTTTGAGTGGTCGAGCACCCGCCCCAATCGCCCTTGCGGGCACTTGTTTGCTTGTGTTGGGGGTCGCAGTGGTGTCGAAGTCGACGGTTCCTGGTGGCGCCGTCACCTTGCGAGGCGTTCCGGAAGCAATTGCCAGTGCGGTTGCCTTTGGAGTGATGTTCTGGATCATCGACGTTTACGTGCGCGAGCCACTCGGAGATGCGTACCCGCTGATCCTTCTCAAAGTCATGGCAACGACCTATGCGGCGCTGGTTCTGGCCAAGAACCGAAAGTCCGATGAACCGCGCGTAGAAGTCGAAGCAAGAACGGTATGGATGGTGGCCGCCGCGGCCGCATTGCTGGATTCGATGGCGTGGGTGGCGGCACTTTTCGGATATCGCCATGCCAACGGTGCGGTTGTGACCGCGCTTGCGTCTTTATTCAGTGCCTTCACGATGGTGATGGCGTGGTTCTTCCTCAAGGAGCGCCTCAATCGAAGCCAATGGGTTGGGGTCGTCGTAGTATTGGTTGGAATTCTGCTGGTGAGCCTGCCCACCCATGATTAATATCCCCGTCGGATCATATTGGGATCGTCCTAGCCTTGTATGGGGCCTTGCCTCGGGTGAAGGGGAGTCCAAAACCATCCTCTCGCCATTGGGACCGGAGATACAAACGTTCCGGCAGCTTGGGGAGAGAGAACTCAGCCTGCTCTTTTCTGCGCGCCCCGCGCCCTCGGTAGCGTCGATGGCGCCTTGTGTCGAGCGGCTCGGCGAACTGCTTCGAGATCACGCGGACGAGATCAAGGAGTCTATACGGCTAGCGACGGGTTTCAATCATGAGGACACCCTCGATGTGTTCGAGGCGACCTTGGACCTCATTGAACGATTCGAAGCGCCAAGTCCCGCCCTGGACTCGGGCTACGTGACGGCAGACCGACATATTCGGCTTGAGAGGGTGCCGGTGGGACTCATTGGCGCCATCCTTCCCCAAAATGCGTTTCTGATACTGGGAGTTACTTGCTACCTGTACGCCTACGCAACTGGCAACCGGGTCATTCTGAGATCGCCTACCGGTTGCGCAAGGACCGCCGGAATCTTGGGAAGGTTGCTCTTGGAAGCAGGGTTTCCCGGAGATTCATTCAGCATCGTGGTGACGGACTCGGAAGACTTCATGAGCGGATTTCTTGAGGCGAGTGATCCCCGACTGCTTCACTTTATGGGAAGCTCTCAACGAGGCCCTGCGATCCTATCCAGATGCTTCGAGGCTGGCTGTTCTGCCCTGATCGACGGCGAGGGCAACGCCTGGATGTACGTCGACCGTGATCAAGACCCCGTCGAGGCTGCCAGGCGAGCCTGGTCAGGAGCGATCCGTTACAACGGCCAGACGTGCACGTCGGTCAATGGGGTGTTCGTGCATCCAGAAATCGACATTCAATTCCGGACGGCCCTTCGGTTCATGGCAAGTGAGACTCGCTCGAATATGGATGGGAGCGGAGTCGGTCCGCTATTCACTCCCGAGCAGGCTACGTTCTACGAACAGGTCGTCGCAGAGTCCAATGGACGGATGGGAAGGACGGGGCTGGTGAATGGATGCCTTTTCCCACCGACCCTCGTCGAGGACCCAGATTTGGACTCGGACTTGGTAGTGAAGGGACTCTTTGCACCCGCAATGTGGATGAGAACCGGTGACTTCGAGGAATTTGCCGCTGCCTGGTCGGGGAACCGTTATCCGCTTTGCGCGGCCGTTTGCAGCGATTCAATTTCCCCTGAGGATGCCGCCAGGCGATTGAGGGGAGCTTCTCGAATCGTGATGAATGGCGATCCTAGCCAAGAAGACCCGATGGAACCGTGGGGTGGATATCCTCCGTGCGGCGTCAACCCAGTTGGATCATGGGGCGAGAAGTACATTCGCACGATTCAAATCGACGGAACCGTCTAGAGCCCGGCAACTTTTGCAATGCGTTTTTGGAGGGGCGGGCCAGCTTGGGGTAACAGAGTTTGTCCGTTCTCGCCCAAGGTAAACATCTCGACCCTGGACTCGCTCGCCGTTTTGGGTGCCCGGCCGTTAAAGGTCTGGGGAACGAGAGCCAGCTTGTTTTCCTTCAACTGGGTTTCGCCTTGGACCGTAGCGTAGGAGTTGTCGATCACAAAGATCGCCTTGAACTTTCGGTCAGGCGTGACCTCCAAGCTGACCGTCGCCTTTTCCGGTTTATCCGCCCATTTGCCAACAAACGGCGCAAACGGATCGGCAGGCTTCGGTTTTTGAACGGACTCGGGCGCTCTTGAACAGCCGACCAGGACCGTCGCCAGAGCGCAGAAAATAGCAAACCGCATAGAACTCCCCGAATAATCCTACCGCAAACGTTTGGGCAGGCTTGCTCGACCTCGCCTAAATTCGGACCGTCACTGTCGATGCGCGTGGATGATCCATGAATCGCAGTTTCTCCGCGAATGGTTCGACAGAACACGTAGACATTTGTTTCCACATGATCTAGAATAAGGGCGTTATGACGGCAAAAGAACTCTTACAGCATCAGATCGATGAGGCGAACTATCAGCTCGGAAAAGTCTTCGAGGGCGTCGATGCGTCGCTCGACTTCAAGTTGACCGAACAATCCATGACTCCTCGTGAGACGGCGGTTCATTTGGCTGAGTGCTACATCGCGCTTGCCAAGGATCTTGTCGGCGAGAAGCATGAATGGGGATCCTATGTTCCTAACACCACGGAATGGCCGGGACTGTGGGAAGAACTTCAGGCATCGAGGTCGGCTGCGGTTGCCGCAGTGATGGCGGAAGGCGGCGACGTATTGAAAGGACATGCATTCATCGTGGGTCACGATTTCTACCATGTTGGCCAGCTTTGCCAAGTGCGGCTTGCTTGCGAGCCCGGCTGGGATGCCTATTCCATCTATAACTGGGGCTAGTCGGCTCCACTCAAGTATCGATGTGGGCGGCGCATCGTCGCCCATCGTAACTTGGAATCGAATTCAGTCTTTCCATACGGCTTTCCAGATGTCGGCAATGTGCCGGGGATGAGTCATGTGCGCCATGGCATCCGACCCTCGATAGCGCCAGACGTGGAATTCGCCCTTGTCGAAGACCGTTAGCAGCGGGTAATCGGGATAGAGCTGGTTCAGCATGTCCGGCGAGAAGGGAGGACGCCGGAAGGAGCCGCCGACCGCCTCTACGAGCGCCTTTGCGCAGGACGCCGTGTCCGCGTAGCCTTCGGTGGGAACCAGCGAGCAGGTGATTACAAAGCCCTTGTTGCCGAGCATCGCACTCTTGGCAAACTCCACATATGGCGTGATTTGAGATTCCAATGGAGTGTGGTCGGTGTCGGAAGTGAAGCTTGCATACATAGAGTCGGCCAGCAGGATCCTTCGGATGATCTTCGGCGGTTCTTCTTGGCGAAGCAGTTCGCGGACCGCGCCATATCCTGCGCTAAAGCTGGTCATGTCCACGCGCTGGACCGCGGCGTCAGGCGGGGCGTTGAGTTCCGCCAGGACGTGGGAGAGGATTCGAGGCCAGGAGTCTGGGTCCTCGAAAGCCTTGCGATAGACGGTCGAACCCTCTCCGGCATAGATGGCCAGAAGAGGTTCCTTTAGGCCCCGATTTCGGTGCTCATCGATTGCGAACCAGGCGGCGCCATGGAAATGGATCGTGAGCGTTACCTGGCTCGTCGCTGACCAGTTGGGTGGGATGTAGAGCGTGTACTTGCCGTCTCCATAGAGATCGACTTGCCTTCCTGGCGGTGGAGTGGCTGGTTTGGCGATAGTGCGTTTCACCATCGATGGCGGGATCACGAAGTCCGGGTATTGATCCTGACTGATCTCCATCGAAAACAGAAGCGGGATGAGAAAACCGATTGACAAAAACACTTGGCCGACTAACCTCGCTTTCTGGCAAGGGTCACTCCATCTCCGACCGGCACCAAGCACAGGTCGACACGTTCATCGTGATGAATGTGCTCGTTTAGCTGTCGCAAGGCAATGGTCTGTTCGTCGAGGACAGTGCGATCGGCAACCTTGCCGTCCCACAGGACATTGTCGATGGCGACAACGCCTCCAACCTTCAGGAGACTGAGAACGCGCTCGTAGTAGGCAAGGTAATTGGGTTTGTCGGCGTCGATAAATGCGAAATCGTAGGTTCCCGCATTGCCGTCGGCTAGGAGACCGTCGAGGGTCTCAACCGCCGGGCCGAGTTTCAAGTCGACCTTTGCCGCGACTCCCGCCATATCCCAATATCGCCGAGCGATGGACGTGAATTCCTCGCTGATGTCGCAGGCAGTGATGTGCCCGTCCTCGGGCAATGCAAGGGCCATCACCGTCGAGGAGTAGCCCGTAAAGACGCCGACTTCGAGGATCCTCCGCACGCCCAGGGACTTGACCAAGAACGCCATGAACTGGCCCTGGTCAGCGGAAATCTGCATCCCCGCTTTCTCGAGCTTGGCGGTTTCCAGCCGCAATTCGGCGAGTACTGCGGATTCGCGCAGCCAAGCTCCATCGATATATCCGGCGAGGTTATCCGGGATGAGGAAGGACTTGCCCATTCGCGAAGTTTAGCTGTCTTTGGAAATCCCGAAGTCATGCTCGAGTGGATCTCGGACAAATCGCTCGTCCGACACGCCGCTGAAGTTCCTTTCGTCGAACCGGGCCGCCTCTTCATCTTTCTCTGGGCCAACATCCAGCGCCATACCGATGTTCAGTTGTCTCCCAGCAGCACTGGGTACCGGGTGGGGTCGGTACAATCAACACATGACTGAGACCATCCTTCGAACGCCGCTCTATGACTGCCATGTGGAGGCGGGAGGACGAATGGTCCCGTTCGCCGGATGGGAATTGCCAGTTCAATACGCCAGCGTTATTCAGGAGGCGAAGGCGGTTCGCGAAGGGACGGGGATGTTCGATGTCAGCCACATGG
>JADZBW010000261.1 GCA_020851885.1 Fimbriimonadaceae bacterium
GCCGGCGACCGGAGCGAACCTCAAGCCCTCGTTTGTGGTCCCCATCGATCCGCTCAACCTGCCTGTGGTCTCCCTGGCCCTGAGTGGCGACCGTGCCCAAGGCTGGGATCCCGTGAAGGTCCGGGAGTTCGCCGATAACGAAGTGGTCCGCAGACTCAAGTCTGTAACCGACGTCTATTCAGTCGTTCCTTTTGGCGGATACCGTCGTCAAATGCAGGTCCTGGTGGACCGGTCCAAGCTGTCCTCCTATGGCCTTTCCATTCTCGACGTGAGAGACGCCATCGACCGCTCGAACGTGACGAGATCGTCCGGCACGTTGACTGAAAGCAACCGAGAAGGCATTGTCCGGGTCGATACGCGGGCCACGTCGGCCGCCGACATTCTCAATTACCCGATCAAGGAGGCCAATACAACCTCAAGTCCTTCGGCGATCCCAGGCCCCGCAAGCGGGGGGATGGGCGGCATGGGTTCCGGAAGCCCTTCGCCTTCTCCAGTTGCCCCAACTTCACCTGCAAAATCAGGAGCGCCTAGAGTCATCTATGTCCGCGACGTCGCTCGGGTTGAGGACACGCACTGGGAAAAGCGTAGCGGCTACCGTTATCTGGAAAACCAACCTGGCGTTGGCGTCAATACGGATGAGGCGATCGAGGTCTCGGTCATCCAAAACCCGGGCGCAAGCTCAGCCAAAGTCGTTCCCGACGTGATGAAGGTTGTTCGGCAACTTGAGACCGAAAACCCTGGCTTGACCTTTAAGGTCGCCTATGACAACGCCCACTTCGTCGAGATCCTCTTCAACAATGTCTGGCATGAACTCGGTCTCGCGATCCTCTTGACCGGAATCGCCGTGATCTTCTTTCTCGGAGAATGGAGAGGAACCGTGATCGCCATGATCACCTTGCCAACGTCCCTCGCTCTGGCCATCCTCCTCATGGTGCCCTTCGGCATGACCTTCAACAGCGGAACCTTGATTGGACTCTTGCTCTCCATCGGGCGGTTGGTTGACGACAGCATCATCGACATCCATGCCGTCGAGCGGCACCTGAGAATGGGTAAGAACGCCAAAGAAGCCACCATCGATGGCATCGCCGAAGTCCGCGTCGCCGTGATCGCGTCGACGCTGATGATCGTTTTGGCGCTCATGCCTCTCCTCTTTTCCGGAGGCATCGTGGGCCTGATGTTCGTCGAACTGGTTTGGCCGCTGATTTTTGGCCTGCTTGCCTCCATGCTCGTCTCGTTCACTCTGACCGCCTTGCTCTGCGCCAAACTTCTGAGGCACGAGGACGCTCGCTAGCAGGATCGAAGACACCCGATCCTCAAGTGGCTCTACAAACCTCTCGATCCCTTCCAGCGGGGCCTCGACCGACTTGAAGCGGCCTATGGCCGCGCAATCGCCTGGACCCTGAAGCACCGCTTCATCAATTTCACGCGAGTGATTGCCGTCCTGATTGTCGGAGTCACTTTCTACTACTTCATCGGCAGCGAGATGATGCCCTTGGCCGACACCGGCCAAGCCGTTGGATTCATGGAAATGGAACCTGGCACTTCCTATCGCGGCACCGAGGATGCGGTCAAGCGACTCGAAACGATCATCGCCAAGCATCCCGAAGTGGAGAAGGCGAGCATCGAAATTGGCGCCGAGTCGATGTTTGAAACATGGTCGCCGTTCTTCACGGGCTACCAAATGCCCCAAGTCAGTGGCGCGGCCCTGATGCTGACCTTCAGCGACAAGGATCAGCGGAAGAAGACGATCTTCGACGTCATGGATGCGATCCACCGGGAGGCGTACTTAACCGTGCCCGGCCTTCGCCGTCTTCAGATAAAGGAGATGGGCTCCGACGTGATGGCGACCGCTGCCGCTCCGATCCACGTGAATATCTACGGCCCCGACCTCGACGTCTTGGAGCGTTTGGGTCGCGAAGTAGAATCCGCGGCCCTCAAAATGCCCGAGTTATTCCAGCCATCCCGGACCTGGAGCATGGGGCTACCCGACTACCGTATCAAAGTCAATCCACAGCGCGCTCAGGAGTTGGGACTATCCCCCGAGTCGATCTCTCAGCAAGCCTACTACGCCTTGCGAGGTGGACTCACCAGCGAATTCTATCGCCTTCCAAACCTTCGTCAGAACACCATACTGCTTCGTTACGATGAAGCGGATCGGCAGACTGACCAAGACCTTGAAAACCTCTATCTGACCGCAAGCGGCGGCACCCAGGTTCCGCTCAAATCAGTCGCGACGATCGAACGCCACGAAGCGCCCACCGCGATCGAACATGATGGCTTGCGGAGGGTGATGGGGGTCACCGGCTACTATCGAATTGGCAACCTTCCAAGCATGGACGTGGTCATGAACCTGGTCGCCAATGCCTATGGCGGCAATAAGAAACTGGGGATCGAGCCCATCAACTTCCCGCCGGGGTATGGGATGGAGATGCGTGGCGACATGACCCAGATGATGGACAGCTTTCGGCGGCTCATGAACGGTCTGTTTCTCGCCCTTGGGCTGATGTACTTGGTGCTGGTCATCCAGTTCCGAGGGTTCCTCCAGCCTCTTCAGATGATTGCATCGCTTCCGCTTGAATTGGCGGGCGTGTTTATCGCGCTTTGGCTGGCGTCGCAGGCCTTCTCCACGGTTTCGATTCTAGGGATCATCGTGCTCACGGGCATGGACATCACGACCGCGGTGCTGATCATCGACCTCATCATGAAATACCGGGATCGTGGGATTCCAAGGGATGAAGCCATTTTGAGAGCATGCCCGGACCGATTGCGGCCCATTCTCATGACGGTCGGCATCACTTTGGTGGTGATGCTGCCGATCGCCTTCGCTCCCAAAACCGGCCTCGATGCCTACCAGCCATTGGCGATGGCGGTCGTTGGTGGACTGCTGATGGGCACTATCCTGAGCCTGTTCGACATTCCTATCATGCATACCTATGTCGACGACTTCACGAAGTGGGTGAACAAGGTCTTTCTGGGTCGCGATTGGACCTGGCCGGTTGCGGAGGAAAGGGATGAGTAATCGAGGACGTCGGAATCAATTGGCGATTCCCTGGTTTTCGCGCTTGATTCAATTGCAATTCTGGATTGTAAATCCCCTGGTCTGCCCCCCATTTCTGGACGGTTAAGTGAATTAGCCAGCCTTCTTTTCCATGTGTTCGTAGAACTCCATTTCTGCTTGCGCGGGGGGCAAATACCCGAGGCTGGAATGGGGTCTGAAAGTATTGTAGTCGAGGTGGAAGGCTTCCAGCTGCTGCTGCACTTCCTCTGTTTCAGAACGACTCTGCCTTGCTGCCAGCATACTTTGAACGAACGCGGAGAAGCACCCAGCCAATAATTCCAACTAGGCAACCAATGAAGAGCAGCCTGCGCCAAGGCGTCGGTCCAGGAACCTTAAGGAGCCTGGGGTCGATCACCAGTTGACCATTGCGAACCACATACTTCTTCATGGTGTTCTCATCCTTAATGATTGCACCTTCCTTCCACTTCCAGGTTAATGCTCCAGTCTGCTTTGTTTCAAGGTTTTTTAAGATGTAAGTTCGCGTTTGATACGGTTCGCTCGAACCCCTCTTGAAGTATTTCATTTGGGATTTCTTGGGTTAGACATACCCTTTATAGATTTGCCAATCCAGGACTTCAAAGCGAACCTCTTGCTCAGTTGAGCCGGTAACAGCCGATGCTAGAAGGAGTTGCTTCGGGAACTTCTTGAACAAAATCGAGAAGCTCCCGTCCTTGTACTTGAACGTTACGTCGTTGGCTGCTCCTAACTTCATGTCGTTCGGAATGAGTTGATGAAGGGGAGCAGAGAACAGCTCATATCCTGCGGCAATGGGGTTAACCTCACCACCGGGCAGGGTGCCAAACGAACCCTGGTAGTCGTTTGACATGGATTGGTAATACTTATCTCGGGCCCTGAAGAAGTTGTGGCCGCCAGCAGGTAGCTTAGTTCCCCTCCCGTCCATGAAAGGGTCTATGTGAAGGGAACTGTTCTTGGCGTCAATTGAGGCCGTTAGGTGGCGTTCACCATCCTCCGTGCCCCAGGAAGTGGTACCAGGTGCCGGTGGCCGTGGGTTGGCCACTTTCAATTCTTCTGTGTATCGAGCGGTAAGCCTTGGAAGGCCAAGCCTGCCCTTCTGTATCAGTTCAACACCAGTTTGTCCTTGGGCCATACCAGCCATTGCCAGAACCACAAGAGCAATTGAGCACTTCATGGGTGTCACCAGGGTGTGCAGGCTCCTTTCCACCAGTAATGCCTCTCTGACTCGGCAAGGGAGCAGGCACTATTTACATAAAATATCTGAAGCCTGCAGAGCATCAAGTCCTGGGTGCACTGGAAGCCGTTGGCGCCACCGTTATCCATGACATCGCACAGGAGAAGGTGTTGCGTTGGTTCGTAATCCACGAACAACCGTCATCGGTGTCACAGGTTGGGGTGATGCACTTCATGTCTTGCCCAGTCCCAGTCCAGCCTTCATAGTGTAAGTACGTGGCCGTCGTTGAAAAGACATGGATTGAGTGGCGTATGCTGGCCGCTCCTGAGCTATTGAGGGGGGCTCCGCATCGAGGGGCACATTAGCTGGGGTATCGGGTTTGTTGCGAGGTAAGAACAGGCACCAACCAATGACGCCAACAAAGAGTAGTCCAAAAAACCAGTTAGAGACAGTCTGCTGAGTCGCCATCACGGTCACCTATCAATAACGGTCTGGCTATAAACGGACATGCTTAACCATGTGGACAATATGCTGTCGCTTATCCAACCCTGATCGGATGAGCACTTGGCGTGAAGAACGGCAAAAGAGAAAGGTCGCTGAGAAGGTAGAGGCAGAGAAGTTTGCCAAGGTGCTGGGGCGACAATTCAAGACCTCCGACGCCAGATGGGGGAATCTCAGGAGGAGTTTGCCTACAATTGCGGGATTCACCGGACCTACATGGGTGAAGTAGAGCGAGGTGAAACAAATGCCACCGTGGATAAAGTGCGCATCATCGCAAAAGGAGTCGGCATTTTGCTTGCCGATCTGTTTGCTCAGGCCGTGGCAAGAGCCGAAACCTAGTCTTTAGGTTCCTAGTGCATTGAGGCTACGAGCGCGAGCGCATCAGCCGTGAGAAAAGCTATTTCTTCGGGCAAGCACTCTATGATGGTATGGCGACCAACGGTGTAGAACGCACCATGTCTTGGATTCCGCGTCCAATTCATCAGATCATTGGCTTCGCGCAGGCTTACAGCGTTCGCCACTCCCTCTTTTGAAAGCTGATATGTCGCAGAAATCATATCGAACTGAACCGAATAGAGTCGGCCCTCTCTTGTTACCTTGACGTAAGGCAGGTCAGCGTTTTCACGAACAGCAAAGTGGGTATTACCAAGCTTCAACTGTTGTTGCTTAGTCTTGCCAACTAGGTTCAACACGGTTGCCTTTGGCTTGATCCTTGACTTCGGTATTCGCGATTCTTATTCGCCATGTTTCTGATGCAACCCTAACCCTACCTCTTTCAACGAACCGGTTCTAAAACACATCTTCAAGATCAGGGACGAGGCTCAGGACCGGAGACAACATGGCAGCTTTCTAAATCTGGTTCATTCGACGGGCTCGGACAACGAGTCCGAATGGAATGGCTACGAATAGGAAAATAGCGGCTGCCAAGCCGAGCCGTCGCAACAGTTTTCCTTTTTGAGCGTCGGCATATCTTGGATCGGGAACTAAGGAACCGCCTTGGTACAGATACTCGCCGTGGTCAGTAATGACCAACGCGTTCTCCTCCCACCCGGCCCAGTTCCGATACGAATCCTTGAACGGTACCGTCCGCTCGTAGCTATACTCGACTTCACGAGCAAGCTTTCCACCGTGAAACAGTTGCTCCACCACCGAGCGCGGATGCCACTCCCCCTCTACCTTCATCCATTCTCTAACGGAAGTGACCGTCTTATACTCCGGCGTCGTTTCGACCAATTCCTCCAGGAGCGGCGCTCCGTCCCTTTCGACAAAGCGTCCAGAGTTGAAATAGTCACCTGAGCGATGCTGAATCGAATTTCCAAC
>JADZBW010000262.1 GCA_020851885.1 Fimbriimonadaceae bacterium
CTACAGTACGCCAAACGGTTATTGACTCAACCAAGCGGCGCCCGTGGATGCTCGACCTGGAAGGATGAAATCGCCATCTTCGGCCTTTGCCCGCTCAATGAAGACGATCCGCGATTCCTTGGGGTGCCATCCGGTAGCTATGACCCTGCGTATCGCTGGATGGAAGCCGAGATTCGCAAGATCGGTTTCAAGGGATTGCTCTGGGACCTCAATTCTGGCGTGGACAAGCAGTTTCTCCCTACGGCAGTCCGATTCGATGCTGAAGATTTCCATGTTTACTGGGATCACCCCAAGGACGACATCTTCCTCAACACCTCGGGCGTCATCCAGCACTGGCAATTTCCAAATCGGATGCTCCCCTCGAAGCCCTGGATTTGCACCGAATGGGGGGCCCTGCCTTACAATCGATTAAGAGGTGAGACCGGCCTATTCTTCGCCTGCCAGATGGCGCAAAACCGGATTTCCTGCGTCCTGTCCTATGCCCTCGCCACCAATGAATCCATGATGACTGAATCCAGCGCGGCAATCGATCAATATGGATTCCATTCGGATCCAATTCGATTGGCGACGGATAGGATCATGGTGCTGCTTTTGAGAAAGCCCGGGGCAGATTCACGAATGGCTTGGAATAAGGTCGATGGGACATTCACCTTTTCGTCGGCGTCGGTGATCGCGGGCGTTTCCGAATCGGGAGGCAGGAGGAGGTCAGAGTTTCTGGGATCGCTGGACGGTCTTGCTCTTCTGGATTCACGGCGACTCTTGCTTGTGCAATTTGGCGCTGCGCAGAACTCGGGATTCAAGAGTCAGTTACTGAAAGACAAAGTCGTCTTTCGGGCGACCGCGCGAGGAACCGCTCCCGTCAAGGAACTGCCAGGCTCATGGCCCGTCGAGCTAGATTCTGATCGCCCAATTCAGGCCTGGTCTCTCGACCCCAATACGGGCGAGCGCAGGGCTCGATTGGATTGTGTGAAGGTCGCCCAAGGACGGTGGAAACTCGTTCCCAAGTCCATTAACACTGAAATCGTCAGACTATAGAAGAAAAGCCCCGGTCTGAGGGCTAGACGCGGGGCTTTGGGAGAGGGAGGAAAGGAAGCTCACATTCACTGGTGGCCACTACCCTCTTGCGGGCCGCCAAAACCTTCGATCTACATTGTCAGGTACGGACGGCAATAAGTGTTCTCCGTAGCCAACTGTCTTCCGATGGTTTTCAAGGTTATCTACGCCGAGCCGATGCATTGTGTTCATCTTTTGGCAAGAAAACATGAAAACAACGAAGACCGCGAGGGGTTCGGCTATTGCGGACCATTCGACATGCCCGGGAGGGCGGTGATCCAAAGATCGCCCTCATGGGTTTCGACGCGCTCGATGTGCAGGCGAGTCGCTTCGATTACTTTGGCCGGAGGCGCCATCTGGAGCCATGACGGGCCATCGCCAAAAAGGGTGGGGCCAACAAAGAGATCAAAGCGATCCACCAGACCTGCGGCGACGAATCCACCGATGGTCTTCGCGCCTCCTTCCACCAAAATGCTGGTGACTCCTCGGTCGTAAACCTGGGTGAGCAAGTCTCCAAGGTCGAGTCCACCGTTCTCTGACTTAACCTGAACCTGAAACTCGCCATGAGCCTCTTGAACGACTTGGAGAATCGGAGCCGTTCCGTCAAAAACCCGATGGCTGCGCGATAGCCTCCCAAGGGGGTCGACGACAATGCGCGTCGGCTGATTGACGACCTCAAGGTGACGAACGGTCAACTCAGGATCATCGTTGAGGACGGTGCCACGACCGACGAGGACGGCACCGCACTCCGCACGCAGTACGTGTCCCTGCCGACGAGAGGCAACATTGGTGATCCACTGGCTCTGACCATTTGGCAGGGCAATGCGGCCATCCAGAGTCAGGGCGGCCTTTGCCACCACATAAGGACGGCGACGACGCACAGCGGTCAGCCACTTGATGTTGGCCGCCTCCGCTTCCGAAGCCATACAACCCGAGATCACTTCAATCCCCGCCTCGGCGAGCCTGGCTGCCCCCCCACTCGCCACCGAATTCGGGTCCTTTAGCGCGAAAACCACGCGACGAATTCCAGCTTCAATGAGCGCAATGCTGCAGGGACCCGTTCGTCCTTCATGATTGCAGGGTTCGAGCGTTACATAGGCAGTTGCCCCCTTGGCCCGCGGCCCGGCATCGGTGAGCGCCACAACTTCGGCATGGGGTCCACCGGCGTGATCGTGATATCCAACGCCAACCGCTTCCCCGCCGGAGACGATCACACAACCGACATGCGGATTCGGTGCCGGATAGCCCCGCGTGGAGAGATCGATCGCCACGGACATCCAATCTTCCCTAACTGCTTCGATCTTCCTCTCCGGGCGATTCATCGATTGGGCGCTTGGCATGATCGCGCAACGTGGCCTCGATCAGCGCTTCCATGTTCTGTCGAGACTTCTCCAAATACTCGCTTCGAGCTCGTCGTGCGATCAGATAGGCCCCCACCACCGATCCAATGAGGGCCGCCGACTCGATACCCACGTATGTGGCGCCTCGCCTCAGGTAGGCGATCTGTTCTTTGCGCGGCGCTCCTGTCGGCGGCTTCTGCCCCACGATGAGGACATAGGCGAAGAGCATCACGACGCTGAAGATCATCAACGCGGTGGTGACAATCTTCAGCCACATAATGCTGAGAGCCTCCGGTAGACGCCTCCAACCGATGGCCCTTTGGTGAGACAGCTACCTACGACAAAGAGGTTGGCACCCGCTTCCTTGGCCAACGGAAGCGTCAAGTTGTCGATCCCCCCATCGACCTCGATCAACAGATTCGGTTTCCAAGTACGAACTTGACGAACCTTCTCCAAGGCCGACTCGATGAAACTCTGGCCACCCCACCCAGGGTTGACCGTCATCACGAGAACTTCGTCGACGACTTCCAAGACTTCTTGGACTGCCGCAGCCGGGGTTCCGGGATTGATGGCGATCCCGGGTTGGATTCCCATCGAACGCAAGGTCTGGGACAGTCGATGGGCATGCGCCGTCGCTTCGGCATGGAAGATAATCCGTTGGCAACCTGCTCTTGC
>JADZBW010000263.1 GCA_020851885.1 Fimbriimonadaceae bacterium
GACCCCCGTCGCCTACTCGCTGTGGGACGATTTCACCACGATCTGGACCCGCCTCGTGACCAGGTTCTCCCGGAAGAAGCCCGACGCTCACGAACCCACCGGCTGGGTGGCACTGTTGGAGATCGCCGCGCTTGCACGAGCGTGCAGCATTCCAGACGCCGGAAAAATGGACAGGCCGACATTCTTCGGTCGTTATCTTCCAGATCGAGATAGGACGTGGGGTGGCACTGGCGGCCGCCTTGGGCCGCCAGTGTTCAGGGACGCGCAGGCGGCAGAATGACGGTCTTTCGATGACATTGCCGGCATCCAGTCCTCAATCGCGATCTCAGCCGAACGGTCTTCATCTGCCTCAAGCCAGGGCAGGCAATTCTGCGGACCTCCGGCGATCCGACCCGGTTACGAGTTATTGTCAATTGTTGTGTTTGAAGAATCTTGGATCAGGCGGCAAGTTGTAGAATTCCGTCAACAAAAACACGTCCTTGGATGAGGAGTGTGATCAACTGATGTCCGTTGAGTCTTCTCCACTTGGACTGGGCGGCCTGGGCGAGCTTGAACATCATGGTCAGGCTGGCTCGCCTGGTTCCATTTCCTTTCGTTCTTCGATGCCTGAGTCGAATCGTTGCGAATGTGCTTTCGATGGGGTTGGTGGTCCGTAGGTGGC
Source organism: Fimbriimonadaceae bacterium (assembly GCA_020851885.1). GTDB lineage: Bacteria > Armatimonadota > Fimbriimonadia > Fimbriimonadales > Fimbriimonadaceae > 55-13. Next base: position 662 of record JADZBW010000263.1, read on the forward strand.
CCCAGTGCTCGGCAGGGAAGTCATAGAAGGTGAGCAACGCATCACGATCCTTCTTGAGGCACTCGCAGGCGTCGGGATACTTCGCTCCGTACTTTTCCATGAAGTGGTCGAAGGCCTTGTTGCCCAGTTCCCTGGTCTCGGCCTGCCAGATTTCATGGATGTCGGCCTTGGCCTTCGGCTGAACACTCTTGGGCATTTTGTTGAGCACGTTGGCGGTCTTGTGAACCCAGCAACGCTGCTCGCGTGTCTTGGTATAGACTTCGTGTATGGCCGCCCAGAAGCCCAGGGCGCCATCACCGATCGCCAGCTTGGGATCGATGGTCAACCCTCGATGCTTCAGGTCCAAAAGCAACTCCATCCAGCTCTGCTTGCTCTCGCGATAGCCATCGATGACGGCAATCAGTTCTTTCTCTCCCTCGGCCGTCGCCCCCATCAATACGAGCAGGCACTGACGCGAATTCGCCTCATCTTCCAAGCGGACATTCGCATAAATGCCGTCAGCCCAGATGTAGACGTAGTGCTTTCCGGAAAGGTCTCGTTTGCTCCACGTGTCGTACTCCTGGGACCACTGTTCCTTCAACCGGACAACGACATTGGCGCTGAATCCTCCCGCATCGGGGCCAATCAGCGATTGCAGTGCTTCCGAGAAATCGCCCGTCGAAATCCCCTTGAGATACAGCCAGGGAATCAGCTCTTCGATCGACCTGCTCTTCCGCAGGTACGGAGGAAGGATCGATGACGAAAAGCGAACACGTTGGGTGGCATCGGCAGACTTGTCCCGGACGCGAGGCTGCGAAACTTCCAGCGGTCCGGCTCCGGTCACGATCTCTCGTGGGGGCAGGTAACCGTTGCGAACAACCTGGCGGCGGCCCTGGTCATCGACGCGGGAAGAGTGCTGTTCCAAGAACTCCTGGACTTCACTCTCCAAGGCCGCTTGCAGCATCTTCCTGGCTCCTTCCCGAACCAACGCATCTAACGGGCTGCGGCTCTCATCAACCGCGGTGAAATCGATCACCGATCGCCCGCTGGATGTCATTCCAACCGCTGGACTCCCAGCTTCGTTCGTCGTAGTCTGTCGCATGGGTGGCGTTCCTTTCTGGCCCCGCGTGGGGCTGCTGGTAGTTGCTAAACAGCAGGATACGCCGCCTTTTTCCTTTCTTCATCCAAACACGACTTTCAACAATATCTCTCGCGCACGCGCAGGCATCGACACGCCGTCCCTGTTGTCCCTGACGTCCTCCGCTTCTGCGGCTTATGGCATTTTCCTGCCCCGAATAACCCGAAGTAGTCTCCGTGTGTCAGTGGAAATCAGAACATGGAGTGGTTATTAGTTCCCACACGTTTTCTCCAGGTGTGCTGAAGCAGGCAATCGAAGATTTGGAAGCGTGGAGATCCGCAATCATCAAACGCCGTGGAAAGAAATCCTAATGACGCGTCACGAGCTTCGCGGAACAATCAAATCATGCAAAAACTGGGTCACAGATAATTGGCCTCGCGTTCTGAGAGCGCACTCCCCAACACTCGATGGATTTATCCCTGGCACCCTGAATGTTCAACTCGTTTCGATTTGGGTTCCACCCAATGATCTTGAACACTTTGACCGAGAACGGGCCTTGGGAACAGAACGGCGACAGCGAGGACAAACGGATGAGGATGGCGTCGATTTCTTGGAATGCGGCAACTACATCCATCCAGACATTACAGTCGTGGAGATCGCGGGGGTACCAGTGCATGGACTTCCGTATTACGCGGGAAGCAATACGGATCAGAAGCCCATCCCGGATCGGCTGGAGTTCTTTTCAAGGGAATACATCAGGGGGAAACTCGGGCTCGTGCCAA
>JADZBW010000264.1 GCA_020851885.1 Fimbriimonadaceae bacterium
CGACGTTGAGTGCGCAGCCGGTCGTCACGAGGTCGTCGAAATAGCGGGCGACGTTGCGGACGCTGCCGCCGCAGTTGCCCGTGACGATCGAGGTGACGCCGTTGCGGATGAAGTTCTCCGCTTCGGGGAGGCGGCGCAGGTCGTCGTCGGCGTGGGTATGCACGTCGATGAATCCGGGGGCGACGACCATTCCCTTTGCGTCCAAGGTGCGATCGGCCACTCCCAGGTTCCGGCCAATCCGGACGATCTTTCCTTTGGAAACGGCGACATCGGCGAAATAGGCGGGGTTACCCGTGCCATCCACGATCCGCCCACCCTTGATCAGAAGGTCGTAGCGGGGTGGCGCCTGATTGCCGGCGATACCAAGAAGGCTGAGCGCGCAAACCAGCAGCTTCACGATTGAATGATACGCCTCATCTCAAGTTTCAACACTTTCCCGACACTCGACTCAACCGTACAGAGGTCCGAATGTCTGGCATGCTCGGAAATCGGAACCGACCGGATCCATACCCGAACCAAACCGATTCCAAACCGCCGGTCGGTAAACCTGCTCGAACGGTACATTGTGCATATCCACCGGGATTCGAAGCATCGAGGCCAGGGTAATCAGATCGGCTCCGATATGGCCCACCGAAATCGCGCCATGATTGGCCCCCCAGTGCGCCATCACGGTGTAGGCATCTTTGAAGGCTCCATCATGGCCATCGCATCGGGGTGCGAACCAGGTCGTGGGCCAAGTCGGGCTGGTGCGCTCGTCGAGAGCCCGATGAACTTCGGCAGACAGGTTCACGGAATGCCCTTCGGCAATCTGGAGCACCGGCCCGAGTCCCTTGACCAGGTTGATTCTGTACATTGTCAATGGGATGCGACCGCGAGTCGTGAAGTCGGTAGACCATCCTCCGGCCGGAAAGTAGCCGAGGTCGCTGGCGCACCATTGGGTGGCTTCCAGGCATGCGGCCGCATCTTCGGGCGCGAGGTTCCACCACGCCTTGATGGTGTATTGGCCGTTGGCGTCTTTGGACTCGCCAGTGAAGTCGAGTGGGGAAGGTCCGGAGTTGATGAGGTGGAGGACAGGGTCTTCGGCGGCGCCGGTGACTCGATGGATGGCCTTGGAACTCCAGTGAGTTCGGACGTCGCTGAACATCTGGGTGGTGCCGGTCAGCAGATTGCCAAGCAGCATGGAAGCGCCGTTGAGCGAGTCATTCTCGGTCGCAACCATGAAAGGCTGGCGAATGCCATTCCAGTCGAAGCTCGTACAAAGGATAGCCTCCATGAAGTCGCCGTTCGGGTTATGGTCGGTCCATTGCCGCTGCCCCTGGAAGCCGCCCGCGATCGCGTTGTGGCCCTCCGCCTGCTCTTTGAAGCCCATCTCGGCCAATCGGTGGTTGCCAACCATCAGGTCGCGAGCGATGAGGGCCATTTTGGTGCTGGTCACCCAATCGCGGTCCTTCTCTTCGCGAGTACGAGGATTCGCGTTCCAATCCTTCCCTTCCGGGCAGTTGGTCTTGACCCATGCCAGCGCTTTTTGAAACTCGTCCTGGTCGAACTGGTTCCGCATCATTCGACCGGTGAACTCCGACATGTCGACAGACTCGACGCGCATGCCGAGATAGCTCTCAAAGAAACCCTGGTCGACGATCGAGCCCGCGATTCCCATCGATACGCCGCCCATCGCCAAGTAACTCTTGCCGCGCATCGTGGCCAGGGCGAGCCCAGCTTTGGCAAAGCGAAGGATCTTCTCGGCAACGTCGGCGGGGATGCTGGCATCGCCCAAATCCTGAACGTCTCGGCCATAGATTCCAAAGCACGGGAGCCCTTTCTGAGCGTGTCCGGACAGCGTTGCCGCGAGGTACACCGCTCCCGGACGATCGGTGCCATTGAATCCCCAGATTGCTTTGGGGCGGGCAGGATCCATGTCCATCGTCTCCGAGCCATAGCACCAGCAAGGGGTGACGGTCAGCGATACCCCGACGCCTTCCCGCTCGAACTTCGCGGCGCACATCGCGGCTTCGGCGACCCCGCCGATACAGGTATCGGCGATGACGACCTCGACGGCAAGTCCGCAGGAATGGCGCAGATTCTGTTTGATCAACTCGCCTGCCGCCTCGGCGAGCGCCATTGTAAAGCCCTCCAAGGACTCTCGAACCCCGCCGCGACGACCATCGATGGTGGGGCGGATGCCGATCTTGGGGAGAGTGCCGCGAAGACGATTCACGGGAGGATTCATTTTCAGCGAAGCAAGGTCAGCCATGTCAAGGTGAATTTACCTTCCAATCCAGGCATGCTTTTGCTTTTCACACGATCCAGGATGCGGTCCGCACTGGACCAAAATGCACCATGGATCCAATCACGGTTGCCGAGTCGCTACGGCAAGTCATCGACGGGATGGACTTCGCCTCGGCCAAGCGACTGGTCGAAGTCAAGCCCGAAGTCGCTTTGGCGAAGCCCGATCACTGGCCCTATTCAATCGCTGGCAACATTTGGCATTGCGATTATTGGAATCGCCTGTGGCTCGCGCGACTTCTGGGTGAGAAGCGTCCCGCCAAAAACATCTGGGCGGAGGATTGGCACGATCCAACGATCGACGAATGGCCCGGCATCAAGAAGCAGTTTCTCGACAACCTGAATCGTGCCCGGGCTATCGCCTTGGAGCGACCGTTCACCCACGCCATGAAGTTCGACGACGCCGCGATCAAAGTGTTGAATCAGATCGCCATTCACACCGCATACCACGTTGGGCAAGTCGCCCTTTTGAAAAGGCTACTCAAACAACGGGCCGATTAGGCCGGATCGCCTTCTTCAAGCCATTTAAGTTCGGCAGGGCTCAGCGTTACGTCCAGCGCCTTCAATGTGTCCTTGACTTGGTCGGTGGTTCTCAATCCGGCCAAGGCAAATACAGGATACGGCTGGTTCAGAACCCAGGACATCGCGATCGTCATGGCGCTGACGCCACGCGCGGCGCCAAGCTCCGCCGCACGGTCGCGCCGGGCACGACTCTTTTCATTGTCATAGGCGCGAACGACATCGGCATCCGCGGTACCGGCAAAGTAACCCCGGGCCATCGAGGACCAGGAGAAAAGCGGAAATTGCATGCTCTCATGCCATCGTCGGCCTTCCCGATCGATTGTGAGGCAACCATCCCAAAGGGGCTCGGAATTTTGGGCGAGCGTGAGATTAGGGTTGTTCAAGGAGAAACCCTGCTTCGCGGCCTTGGCCGCATAGTCGTTCGCCGCGGCGATCCGAGTGTGATGCCAGTTGGACCCACCGAACGCACCAATCAAGCCATCTGCCTTGAAGGCATTGAGCCAATCCACGATCTCGGAAACGGGAACCTCGGGGTCGTCGCGATGAAGCACGAATAGGTCGGTGTATTCCACGCCCAAACGCTCGTGATTCTCCCGAATATCGTTGCCCATGTCCTTGTAGGTCACGCGCTTGGTCGCGTAGGGATGACAGCCCTTGTCCAGAAAGACGACCTCCTTGGCAACATCTCTCGATGCCACCCATTTACCAAAGACCCTGCTGTTGTCGCCGTAGCAATGGGCCGAGTCGAACGCCCGACCTCCCAGTTCCCAAAAAAGGTCATAGGCCGCGAAAGACGTTTCCTCTGGCTGGCCCAGGAGAAAATCCGTTCCACAAACGATTTTCGAGATCGGCTTGTCAAGGTGGGGGATCGTTCCGTATTTCATGCGCTTGGCTCTCCTTGGAAATGCAGACCGGCGCTCTTGCGAAGCCGATCGAGGGTGTCCATTTGGCCCAATGTGTCGTCGATCGACATGTAGGGGCACTCACCCTGACCAACGAACTCGGCAACGGCGTCCGCCTCCCGGGCATAGAGTTCGTCGTTATTGACGCCCAGATCGAAGCTCTCAGCCTCCTTGCCATTGCGGTAGAGGTGCATAAGAGCGCCTTTCGATGCTTTCCACGGGCTCTCGATGTGAATCCATCCGTCCGATCCATAGATCCTGGCATCGTTCTTCATGTTGAGATGAATACCGGTTCCGAATGCGGCCGTGACGTCGTTCGGGAAGTGAAGGATGCCGTTGCCCCACTCGTCATATCCTTTGGCCCCCAAGTGAGCGACGAATTCTGCTCGATCCGGCTCGCAGCCCGCGACCAATCGGGAGAGAGAAACACAGTAGGATCCAACATCCATCAGGCCGCCGCCGCCACCCTCGTTCGTCGCCCGGAAATTGGTCCAATCATGTCCGGCATGAAAGGCGAATTCAGAATTGATGGCGCAGACCTTCCCGATCGCCTCTTCCCTTAACAACTCCACCAACTTCCGGGTTTGGGGTGCGCAACGGTACATGAAGGCCTCCATGAAGAAGGTGCCTGCCTCGCGTACCGCATGGATCGCCCGCTTCGCTTCGATCGAGTTCAGGGTGAAGGGCTTTTCGCAAAGGACTGCCTTGCCCGCTAGAGCGGCCTTGATCGTCCACTCGGCGTGCATTGCATGAGGGGTGGCGATATAGACGGCGTCGACATTGGCGTCGGCAAGAACTTCCTCATAGGAACCGTAGGCTGCGCCCCCGTGTTTGGCGGCAAACTCTTCCGCCCGTGCGAGGGTTCTTGAACCGGTAGAAACCAATTCGCTATTCTCGGCAATAGCAAGTCCCGAGGCAAACTGATGGGCGATGGAACCGGTCGCCAGAATTCCCCAACGTAACTTTTCGGACATGTCGGGCGGGAAGTCTACACGCGTCGAAGCCGCTCATGGGTTGATATACAGTTCAAAATCGCGAATATTTGATCGGGTTTACCGGAGTAGGGCGCTTACTTGTCACCTTCACGACGCTGGCGCTTCTTCTCCAATAGACTCGTCGCGGCCGAAGTACCCGATCTTGAAATTGGATCGGGACGCACGGTCGGGACCGGTTCATGCCTTTCTTCGATTTGCGTTGAGGCACCTTCAGCGGGGGTCGCGGTATTCGCCCTCGCCCGCTGCTTTGCCTGGTGCAATCTACCCACGACTTCCTCTTGTCGGGATGCTTCTCGTTTTGCGCCTCGAATGCGAAGCCAAACCTTGGCAACGATCTCACCGAGAGGGATTGCGAGGCGACGGATGCCAACGTCGATCGGCAGTAGCAGGGCGGCGAGGAAGACCAACAATGGCCAAAGTTCGGTGATGGATTCACCGGGGTCGGCAGCCGGTCTGAGCGCCTGTGCAGGCTCTTTCAGCTCTTGGCCCTTGGTTGCCTTGGCGATACCGGCGAGCAGAGGTCGATTGGGTCGAAAACTACGGTACTCCGGGGGATAGGGGACGGAGAAGCCGCTCGCACTGACACGACTGCCGCCGGCCTTGTCCTTCTCGGCAACCGTCACGATGTAGGAGCCCAGTTCGCTTGCCTCGAAAGAACCGTTGAAGAGCCCCGGCGCCTCCTGACGCAAGATGACTTCCCTGGAAGCTCCGTTCGGGGCGGCAATCCTGACCGTTGCCGATTCGCCGTTGAGCGGGTTGCCCAGTCGGTCATAACCCTTCATCTCGATGATGCCCTTCCCACCCTCCTGGCGTACCGCCACCTGATAGTCGTTTTGAGTCGCTCGTCGGCTGATCGAGCGCACGGCTTGAGACCAGAACGCCTCAAATCCCTCCCAACCAACCCACTCCTTGGCCCATCGGGATTGCGCATCGGAAGTGAAGGCCAATGAGGATCCCAGACCGTATTGCCAAGTGGCAAGCAATGGATCGTCCTTGTGGGTACGCATCCCGATTCGAGAGAGAGGTCGAGCGTCGGTGAGACAGTAGGCAAGTAGGCCGGGCATCGAAGCGATGCCGCGCAATATTTCTTCGCCTCCGACAACCTTGGGGAAGAATCGTCCCTCCTCGATCGCCGACCGGGACATGATGGCCGCATCTTGGGTGAAGATTGCGGGCAGTTGACGAGCTTTCGTCGCGAGATAGAAGCGGCCACCACCGGCAGCCGCCAGTTGACGAAGCATCAGGACATCCTTGCCATCGCCGATTGCCACCACGGTCGTGGTGATCTTGTCCGCCCGCATCGAGGCGACTCGCTGCATCGCATCGCGCCAATCGGTCGAATCATTCCCATCGGCCAAGAGGATGAAGTGTCGGACTTTGCTGGTCTCGGCGCGGAGAACAGGCTCGGCGGCCTGGACCGACGGACCGATGTAGATACCCCCTCCGGTGATATCGATCGTTCGAATCTGATTGATGACCGCCATCTTGTCCGTCAGGGTCTGCATCGGCGCGACGAACTCAATCCCGTCGGTGCTTCCGGCGACTCCGACTCGATCTTGCGGCGCCATCAGCTTGACCGTTTCTTCGGCGGCTTTGGCGGCGAGGCGCAGTTTGACCTGGCCATCTTCGATCATCCCCATCGAACCGGAACAGTCGATCACGATGAGCACCGAAGTGCTTGGAAACGATTTCCGCTGACGAATATTGAGATCGACGGGCAAGACTTCGGCAATTGGAGTGCCGTAATAGCCGCCCGGAAGAAACGAGTTCTCCCCGCCGATCATTGCAAAGCCGATGCCGGTATCACGAACCGCCGCCTGCAGGATCTTCATCTGCGAATCCGTCAGGGAGGCAGCGTTGATATCGTTGAACAGCACGGCATCATACCGCTGCAGCTGTTCGGGACGCGTGGGCACACCGCCAGGTCCACCGATATCGATATCGATTCCCGCCTTTTGCAGGGCATTAACCAGTTCCTTGCGACTGGGATCCTCCTGCATGACGAGCACACGCGGCTTGCCCCGGACCACGACAAAGCCTTTTCCGATGTTGTTCCGAGGGTCATGGTCGCCGTCGAATCGAAGCGTGGCTCCATAGCGGCTAAAGCCTGCCTGCTTGAGCTTGTCCCCCACAACGATCGAGTTCCGCCCAGGTGTCAGCGTGACCGGAACGGTCTTCACCAATTGTCCATCGCGATCGATCTCCAAAGTTCCGCGACCTGCGGTGGTTGAATCGACCAGCACCCGCAGGTCGAACGGCTGATCCACCCGGACCTCACCAGGTGCGATGAGATCGACAATGCTCGCTTCAGTCTGGCGATTCTCGATCCCCAACGGAAGATAGTCGATGGCGATCCCGTCCGTCGAAGCGACTTGGGCGGCTTCCGCGGCGTCCCCCGCGGTCTCATTCCCGTCGCTCAAGACAACGATTCGGCGAGCTTTGCCTTCGGGAAAGGTTGCGCTGGCAAGGCGAATGGCTCCGGCGAGGTCGGAAGCGCTGCCGTCAACTTTGCTGAGAACCTGTCCCAGGGCACGCCGACCGCCCGGCGCCGTATCGATGACCGCTTGTCGCCCAAAAACGATGAGTCCTGCCGAGTCAGCTGGTCCGAGTTGCCGCATCGCTTGATCCACGAACTGCTCCGCCCGCTTGGAGTCGTCTCCTTTGATCGAATCGCTACGATCCAGGAGGAAGATCGTCGCGATGCCG
>JADZBW010000265.1 GCA_020851885.1 Fimbriimonadaceae bacterium
CGTAAGCTGACCTTTGTCTCTGCCGAGTCCCACAGTGCAGCAACTACATCGAGTGGCCCAAGCTTCGTGGAAATTGTAGCAATGATACTTTTAGACTCCCGCTCATTGGAGAGATAGGTTTCCACAAGGTCTTTCGTGACAGGCGTTGAGGAAAGAACGTCTGTCAACCTGGAAGCAGATTTCAATGCGATTAAAACATCGCGCAGAGACCACTGATGAGGACGCGTTAGTATAAATGCGACCATTACCCCTTCTAGCAACTGGCGAGCCGCGTCAGAGAAAAAGGGCTGAGATGCCTTCTTCTCTTCAGGGATGAAGATGGCCGCAACCTGCTTTGCGGTTGCTGGCTCTGTAATATCAACCGCCATATCCCAAGCAACCGAACGCTGGTCGAAAGGATTGAGGACAATGACCGGGGCATGCAAGTCCATTCCAGCAAGCTGGGGCAGCACCTCCAGTTTAGCGTCGTACACAAATGCACGATGCTTGTCCCAGGTATAAGGGCCATCATATGGGATATCAGGAGGCTCCTGAGAAGCCAAGTCTTGAACAACCTGTGGTTCGTGGGCTATGGTTGCTGGATTCAACTTGGCTTCAGCGTAGCGACGGATAATCGCTTTCGCATCTGGCCCAAGCGCACTCAAATATGGAGACAATTGCTTCCTATCGGCCCTTGCGTTCTGAACAACGAGGATAGGAATCAAGGGAGTAATGCTCCAAAACCACAAACCAAAGAGCCATGATCCAACAGCACCCACCACAAAGACCAAAATCGTGCTAACGATGAATGTATCCCACCCGGAATGGTTAACCGCGGCCAACAGTTGCACTGGACTACCATTGAATTTAGCCAACAGCTCGTCGCAAACAGGGTCGTCTATGGCATCCAAGGTTCCCAGCGAATGAGAGGAATCTTCAACGGGGATATGTTCGGCGTCAATCTCTCGGGGCGCATCCCTAGCGACTTCCTCGGAAATCGCTCCTTTCCAGGGTTTGTTGACTAGAGGTAAAACGGACTGCATCATCAGCCGCATAAGCACAGTCTTGCCAGAGCCCGGCGCACCGACAATCGCTATATGCTTGGTAGCATCATCACTGCAAATTCGAAACGGTCCGAGCTGAAAACCCAAGTCCCAAGATGGGACGGAACTTGCAATAGCATCTTCAAGCTCACCCTGGTGAAGCAGAGATCGCCCTCGGAGAAAGGTGTGTTGAATGACTGGCTTCTCGGCCATCCCAATTGGGTGAACCGTGTGTTTCCGGAGAGAAGATTCGTCATTCCGCATACCATTTCACGACGTGGGGCCAATGACCGAAGGGGCTCCACAAGGACGTATTTTACATTTCCCGGTCTATCCGAATGAGGGTCGAAGCCATTTCCTTCTGGCGGCTCCGTTCCATCTCTCGGGCAAGCCGCGCCATTTCGTCTCCGGTCTCAAGCCTGGTCATATAGAACGTGGTCTGCTCCTTGGCCCTAGATGCTTGGACGTAGGACATTTCGCGGTCCTGCATCGACCCTCCGGCCAAGACGTAGGTGCGAAGCGTCGTCGCCCCCTGCCCCTTATGCGTGGTGCTGGCGTAGCCGAGCACAAGATGCTCCATGGCTTCGGCCTCGAAGCTGACCCGCTCGCCTGAATCCAGAATCACCGTGGCGGTTCGACGCTTCTCGTCGTAGGCGTGGAGAAAGCCACGGTCGCCGTTCACGACGCCTAAAGTCGCGTACTTCTTGGTGAACATCACCCGGTCGCCGACGTGGAACGTACAACTCGCGATCTCCACTTCCGTCTCGCCGATCTCCCCCTTTTCCGCTCTCGACTGCTGGGCGAATCGGTTGAGCTTGTCCACGTCGGCCCTCGTTCCGGCAAGAAGCAGCGTCTCCTTGATCGGTCTGGCGTCCCTCTGCCAATCGGAGACGAGGGCCTGCATCGCCTCCTCTTTGGTTTCCGACACGGTGACCAGCCCGCGAGAGACGAACGCCTCCAATGCCTCTTGCGCCCTTCCTTCGGCAAGGTCTTTGACCGCCCGCCTCGCCCATGCTTCATTCTGCCGTCTGATGTCCCGCAGTTCGGCCTGTCCGTACCTTTCCCCAAGTTCCATGAAAGGCGCCCCCGGCCCTATCGGTTGAAGCTGCTTTTCGTCCCCTATCAGAACCAGCTTTGACCCTTTCGCATTGCAGAGAAACGCGAGCTTCTCAAGGTCGGGCGTTGCGACCATGCCCGCTTCATCCACAACGAGGACCGTCTTCTCGTTCATCGGAAGCCTGTCCTTTTCGGCCAGATAGATGAGTTTGGCAATCGTGCTGGATTCGATGTCGGCTCCACCTTCCAGTTCCTTGACCGCACGGGCGGCAAGCGCGGCTCCGATGACCTCTCTTCCCTCCTCTTCCCAAATGGATTGGGCCGCTTCGAGCATTCGCGTTTTGCCCGTCCCCGCCATGCCCGAGACGACGGCAAAGCCTCCGGTGCCGGAGGTGATGTGCATAACGGCGTTCATCTGCTCTTCGCTCAATTCATGGAAGTCCCCAAGTTTCCGGACAAGAACATCCTGCGAGGAAGCAAGGGATTCATTCCCGTTGAGCTTCTCGATGGTGGAGAGCAAACGCTTCTCCAGTTCCAGCATCTCCCGCGTCGTGAACCGTTCTTCGCCGTAGTGCTTGCCCAGCCTCACGATCTCGGGACTGGTCGAAAGATGGCTCCGCGCCGAACCCAGCAGGTCTTCGGCGAAGACGCCTCTGGCCTGGGCCTCTTCCGCCATGTGCCGGATAAAGTCGCGCTCGGTGAAGTGGGCCTGGCTCTGGGTCAGCTTTTCGGCGGCAAGGGACGCGGCCTGGCGACATTCCTCTTCTGGGTTGGAATGCTCTCGGACTGCTCCAAACAGAACCGCCGCCTGCTCCCTCGTCCACTCATACTCCTTCCCGACCTCCGCCCATTCCGAGAACAGGCGCGACCTGGACACCGACTCTTTGGCCTCTCTCGTCTCGATGGCGGCGACGGCGGCACCCTCTGCCGTGTCGATCCCTCGGCGGTCAAGCTCCTCCTCTATCGCTTCCCTGCGCTTGCTGAACTCCGCGATAATCTCCTCGGGAACCCCGGTCACCTC
>JADZBW010000266.1 GCA_020851885.1 Fimbriimonadaceae bacterium
AAGGGCTATTTCGAAGGGCAGGGCACGATCTACACCGGTCGAAACGTGCATGTCGTCGGTTCGATTCGCTATAAGAATCCCCCCGATTTCCGCGGAAACAACCAGACCACGATCGACAACGCCAACGAGAAGAAGGACATGATCGCTTTGGCCGCCCGTGGTTCGGTGATGATGGGTAATCCGCAGTCGTTCGGAAGTCCCTATCCGCTTGCCTATATGACGCCTCCCTTCACCAAGGGTCGCTATGACGACAATGGCAACTGGATCCCTCCCTTCGACGCCATGCAGATCGACAGTACGGGTTTCCGGCGCTATCAGAGCGTCATGGGTAACGCCTACCTCAACTCCATCTCCGAGAGCGTCAATCAGATCGATGCGATCCTCTACACGAACTACCTCGGCGGAGGAAACATCGGAACCGGTGGCGGCGGCGTGCAATTCAACGGATCGATCATCTCCAAGGATGAAGCGATGGTTCTGTTCTCCCTGCCGCTGGTCATGAACTACGACAGTCGAATCCGAGAAAAGGCTCTCGATCAGAAGCCGCTCATCGATCTTCAGCTTCCTCGAAGCCCGGTCATGCTACGCAGCGCGTGGCAGGACAAAGGCTTCTACTTCAACGGAATGGAATCGCAATAAGGACCCTCATGAAGAAGCTACTACTCAGTCTCCTGCTGTCAGCATCCTTTGGATTCTGCTTCGCACCGATCAACCGTGGGTTGGTACCGCCTGACCAGATTCAGCGCGAACTGTCCGAGGCTGATCGTGCCAAGCAGCAGTACAACCTGCCGCAGATCGGAAACGTCGGCGGCGTCGAGTCCGGCCCCGGAACGAGCGTGTCCGGTCCTGGACCAGGCGATTCAAACGCGGCAAATACCGTCGCCAACGCAGGTAATCGTACGGAGGGACCTCAGGTTAGCGATCGGGCGAAGAAGGACTTGGCGCTTGCATCGCAAAATATGAGGTCCGGCGCTCAACAAGCGCAGTCGATTCTGATTTGGGCATTGCTTTTGGGCATCCTCGGCTTTGGTATCGTCACCGGTCTGCGGAAGTGGGCCGACAAGGCGATTCCCGAACCGGCGGTCGCCCGCAAATCGGCCAAGTGGTGATGAGCGCCTAAACGACGAAGCGCCCTCGGCAGGTCCTGCCGGGGGCCTTTGCGTCGATAGGTCCAACAGAATTCCTGCCACCCCGTCGATCTACCGTCCGTCTCACTACTCGATGGGACACCTTGCCGAAGGGATGCGGATGGTCTTTCTCGACCGACGTTACTGGCGATACATCCTGGTGCCTTGGTTCTGGTCCACGGCGATCTTCATCTCCGTCATTTTGATTGGCTATTTTGCCTTGGTCCCTTGGATCCAGGGAGTCATCGAGGCAAGATTGGGTCCGAGTTCGGAGGCAACGAGCTTGTTGAAGGCCCTCGTTGCTTTGGCGTATGCGGCAATTTGGTTCTTCCTGGCCGGCTTTTTGTTTATTACGATCACCTCCTTGACCAGTTCCTTCCTCTGGGATGATCTGTCGCAGCGGATCGAAGAGGATATCACGGGTGAACCCGGACGAAAGTCGACCCTTCCCACCGGTCGGATCGTTATGGACAGCCTCTCTCGTGGGGTGTTTTCGATCCTGATCGCGATCGCGTCGCTCGTCTGCGGATGGATCCTGCCGTTGGTGGGGCCCGTCCTGCTGGCCGGATGGTTGGGAGTCCTGGATTACACGTCTTCCTCCTTCTTGCGCTATGACCGCACGGTGGGCCAGCAGTGGCCGGTCGCTATGAAGATGAGGGGCTGGTTTGGATTCCTGGTCGGCTCCGGCCTGCTATCACTCTTACCGCTCGTCAACGTGCTTCTGTTACCTGGACTGGTGGCGGGAGGAACGGTGATGGCGGTGCGGAGCGGCCAACTTGGCCACCGCGGACCTTCATCAGGTCCGGGTCCCCAATGAGATCGGGGCGTCGTACCGCGTAGAATAAGGCACCCATGCCAAGCCGTCCCGATGATCGGGGCCGATTCGGCGCCTATGGCGGCCGGTTCGTGCCTGAAACCTTGATGCCTGCGCTCGAAGAGCTTTCGCTGGAGTTCGACAAAGCATGGATCGATCCAGAATTCCGGGCCGACTTCGATCGCTACCTTTCGGAGTTCGTCGGCAGGCCCACCCCCATCACCGAGGCCCGACGCCTTAGTGAGAACCTCGGACTTCATGTGGTGATCAAGCGTGAGGACTTGAACCATACCGGCGCCCATAAGATCAATAACGCGCTTGGCCAGGCCCTGCTTGCTCTGCGGATGGGCAAGAGGCGAATCATCGCGGAGACGGGCGCCGGGCAGCATGGGGTTGCGACGGCCACTGTTTGCGCCCTCTTTGGCCTCCAGTGCGAGGTCTATATGGGCGAGGAGGACTGTGCCCGACAACAGCTGAATGTGTTTCGCATGAAGCTCTTGGGGGCTCAGGTCCACCCGGTTTCCAGCGGCACGAAGACGCTCAAAGATGCGCTCAACGAGGCAATGCGCGATTGGGTTA
>JADZBW010000267.1 GCA_020851885.1 Fimbriimonadaceae bacterium
GGCTCTTGCCGGCATCAAAAGACTCGCCCATCAGCAGGTCCGCCTCCAAGAGCGGACCATACGCCAACTGCCACGAGGAATCGGTGCTGACCGTCTGGGTTGTGCCATCTTCAAACGTCACTTCAAGCTGAGCCAAGAGCTTGGGGCGATCACCGTAGAGCTGCCGACCGCGCCAGCCTAGATTGCCGCAATACCACCCATCGCCGAGGATCGCGCCGATCGCGTTCTGTCCCGTCTTCACCTGAGCCGTGACATCGTAGGTTTGATACCGAAGGCGCTTGGCATAGTTCGTCCATCCCGGGGCCAATTCCAAATCGCCGACCCGCTTGCCGTTCAGATAGGCTTCTTAGAGGCCTAGCGAGGTGACGTAGAGCCGGGCCTGGGCGACCTTACCCTTCCCTTCGAAGGAATGCCTAATGTATGGCAATGGTGCGTAGCTGCGCGGGCCGCCCGCCAAGTTCCCGCCGATCCACTTCGCCGCCCAATCCCGTTGGCCAAGCGAGGCCTCCCAAAAGGCGGGGGCGCTCCAATTGGATTCCTTAGAACCGGACCACACTTTAACGCGCCACCAGACGCGTTCCTTCGGCTTGGGCGCCTTGCCATCGAAAACCACCCAAACCGATTGGTTGGAAGCGACCTTTCCCGAATCCCACAGGTCGCCGGTGCCCTTAAGCGCCTTGTCTTTGCTGGTAGCGGCAACGATTTGGAAAGCCGTCTGGTGGACGTTCTGGTCGGAAGACTCGATTCGCCAAGACAGGCTGGGCTTGAGGTTTCCCACGCCCAAGGGGTTGGTCAGCGTCTCGCAACGAAGGTCGGTTACGGTAAGGCTCATGTCTAAAGCAAGTTTGGACATTTCACCTCACGCTAAGCAACATCTGGACCGCCAATTCTGAAGGAAGTTCAGCCGTGTTCGAACCCCGATCATGTAACCTGAGTCGATGCCAGAACTCTATCAATTCGGCATGGTGGGCCTGGGAACGATGGGTCGCAGCCTTTCCCTCAATGTCGCCGACCATGGCTATTCCGTAATCGGCCTCGCGACGAGCGAAGAGAAGGCCGCCAGCTTTGCGAATCTGGCCGAGGGCCGAAAGCTGACCGGAGTCTGCGGGCCCGAGTCTTTTATCGGCATGCTGGAGAAGCCGCGAATCATCATGATTCTGGTCCCGGCGGGCGATCCAGTGGATGCGGTCATTGCCGAGTTAAGCCCCTGGATGGAACCTGGCGACTTCTTCATCGAGGGTGGCAACTCCCATTACACGGATACCGAACGACGTTTGGCCCAGCTGGCGGCCAAGGGCCTGGGCTTTATCGGGATCGGCGTCTCCGGGGGTGAGGAGGGCGCACGGCATGGACCGAGCATGATGGCGGGCGGCACTTTAGAAAGCTATTCAAGGGTGCAGCCGATTCTCGAGGCGGTTGCGGCCAAATTCGATGGCGATCCCTGCGTGGGCCTTCTCGGCAAGGGCGGCGCCGGGCACTACGTGAAGATGGTCCACAACGGCATCGAGTACGCCCTGATGCAGCTTATCGCCGAGGTCTATGATTTGCTTCATCGCGGATTGGGCATGACGAATGCCGAGATTGCCGACCAATTTGAAGAATGGACGGCCGGGCCATTCGGCGGATTCCTCACTCAAATCACGTCGGACGTTCTGAGAATGAGGGATGAGGGCGGCCAAGACCTCGTGGACCTGGTGCTCGATAAGGCGAAACAGAAAGGAACCGGCAAGTGGACTTCCCAAGATGCATTCGACCTGGGGATTCCCATTCCGACTATCGACGCCGCCGTCTCGGCCCGCCAGCTATCGGGAATGAAGGACCAGCGGGTGGCCAATGAGCATGCCTTGGGCACCTTGGTGAAGCTGGATGGGCCAAGCTTCTTGAAGTCCAAAGACATGATCACGACGGCCTTGCATCAATCCTTCGTGATTGCCTATGCCCAGGGCATCTCCCTCTTGGAAGCCGCCGGAATCGAGCATGGTATGGACATCGATGTCGCACAATCGGCCAAAGTTTGGCGAGCGGGCTGCATCATTCGGTCGGCACTGCTCGAACCCATTCGCGCGGTAGTCGCATCCAAGCAAGCTGGTCAAAGCCTTCTGGTCGCCGAGGAGTTCCGAGACCTCTTCGGAGTGCATGAGGAATCGCTCCCGGAAATGTGCGCGCTTATGATTGAATTAGATATTCCGGGTCCGGCCACGTTCTCAAGTTTGGCCTATTGGACGGGCATGCGTACCGCTCGCCTCCCCGCCAACCTTATCCAGGCCCAACGGGATTACTTCGGCGCCCATACCTACGAACGCATTGATCGACCGGGAACCTTCCATTCCGAGTGGGGTCCCAATTGATCCGCCCCGACGACCCCGCGATCATCACCATCCTGGGTGCAAACGGCGACCTTGCCAAGCGAAAGCTCCTGCCCGCCCTCTTCAATCTCTACCACGAGCAGCTCTTGCCCGAGAAGTTCCTCATCGTTGGGAACGGGCGGCGCGGGGATTTAGAGGCCTGGAAGCGGGAGATGAAGGAAGGGGTGGAAACCTTCTCTCGTCGCGGCAAGCCGGATGAAGCCGAATGGAACCGGTTTACCGAGAACTTGCGCTTTGCCATCGGCGGCTTTGACGATCATGGGATGTTTGAGGGCCTGCGCGGCTTGATCACCCAAATGGAAGCCACCTGGGCCGAGCCCGCCCAGCGAATCTTCTATCTTTCCATCCCTCCGACAATGATCGAGGCCGCAATCACCGGCCTTTACAATGCGGGTCTCAGCAGCGACAAACAGCGTGATCGCGTGGTCATCGAGAAACCCTTTGGGCGGGATCTGGCCTCGGCGGAGAAGCTCAACGAGTGCGTGACCCGTGCCTTCGATGAGTGTCAGGTCTACCGAATCGACCACTACCTGGGGAA
>JADZBW010000268.1 GCA_020851885.1 Fimbriimonadaceae bacterium
CGGCTGGGTTCAAGAATTTGGCTCCGCGATGCTGAAAGACCATGCCCAGAACTATGGCGAGCTCAAGGTCATTGGCTCCAAGATCGGAATCAAAGTGGACAAAGCGCTGCCCACCAACTGGCAAAAGCCCATCGATCGCCTGAAGGACACGTCTCGCTCTAACTTCGAACGGGAGTTCCAGCGACTCTATATTGGCGCGAAGAACCTCTTTGCCGACCAAACCGAAAGGGAGATCAAACTCGGCAACAATTCATTGGTGAGGAACTTCGCGGTTACCGCCAGCCCCGTAACGAGCCTACAGATCAAAATGGCGAAACGAAAAGTCTCGAAGATCTAGGCGCCAGAAAGTCTAAGAATGCCCGTGGAGGCCATGACCTCACGGGCTTTGTATGCTCTCTCCTAGAGCAGCTTCCGGACGGCGGCAACCACGTGGTGCTCGTTCGTGACTGCCTCAAGCTCCAGGACGCGCGAATATGGCATCGGAACATTCAATCCGCCCACGCGACCCACGGGACCGTCGAGGTCGTCGAAACAATCTTCGCTGATCCGTGAATGAATCTCGGACCCGAAACTACCGCTCTTCCAATCCTCGTAAACCACCACCGCGCGGTGCGTTTTTCGGACCGAACGATAGATGGTCTCCGTATCAAGGGGAAGGAGCGACCTGATATCGACGACTTCGGCATCGATACCGTCCTTTGCCAGGAGTTCGGCCGCCGCCAAGTTGATCTGGCTCATCAGCGAGTAACCGACCAGCGAGATGTCCTTCCCTTCCTTCAGGATTTGAGCCTTGCCGAACGGGATTGAGTATTCGTGATCGGGGAGAGTGCCCTTCATTGCGTAAAGGCGAGGGTGCTCGTAGAAAACGACCGGATTGTCGTCGGCAATCGCCGTCTTGAGCATTCCATATACGTCTTGGACCGTCGCCGGGGCGACAACCTTGAGCCCAGGAACATGGGCGTACCATCCGTCCAGCGAATGAGAGTGCTGCGCGGACAGCTGCTTGGCCGCGCCGCCGGGCCCCCGAATGACGATCGGACATTTCACGATCCCATTGGACATGTAATGGATCTTCGCGGTGTGGTTGATGATCTGGTCGAGAGCCAGGATCGAGAAGCTCATGGTCATGAACTCGACGATTGGCCTTAGACCGGCCATCGCCGCTCCAGTTGCGATACCCATGAAGCCCGCTTCCGTGATCGGAGTGTCGACAACGCGTCGGGTGCCGTACTTGGGAAAGAACCCCTTGGTGACCTTGAATGTTCCCTCGTAGCGGCCGATATCCTCACCCATGAGGAAGATGTCCGCGTTCTTGTCCATCTCTTCGAACATGCTCTTCTGCAGAGCTTCACGATAGGTTGTCTCAGTTGCTGCTGGCATTTGCGTAAATTCGTAATTCGAAATTCGTAATTCGGAGATCGGAAATTGTAAACGGGGCTTCCTGCGGTAAGACCCAGCCTTAATCTGCCAATCGGCAATTTACGACTTACGAATTACCCCTTTCCCTTGTTAGTGTCCCTTCTCCACGTCCATATCGGTGTAAATGTTGTCGTAGACCTCCGACGGATCAGGGTGCGGGCTCGCGTCGGCGGCGTCATAGATCTTGTCCACTTGCTCAATGATCTCCGCGTCGATCGCTTCAACGGTCTCGGGAGTCAGGATCTTGCGTTCCAACAGGATTGCTTCGAGTCGCTTGATCGGATCCCGCTTCCAGGCTGATGCTTCCTCTTCCTTCGTTCGGTAAAGTTGGCGATCCTGGTCCGCGGCGCCATGACCCGCATAGCGGTAGGTCATCACTTCGACCCAATACGGCTTCTGGTTCTCGCGGACCCAATCCACGATGCGCTGGGCATCGTTCTTCATCTGAATGACGTCCATGCCGTCGATCCTTTCGCTCTTGATGTCGAAGGGAATCCCTCGCTTCCAGAGTTCGGGGTCCGCGGCGTGATACTCCAGTCGGGTGCCCATGGCGAATTCGTTGTTTTCGACGATAAAGATACAGGGCAGATCCCAAAGACCGGCCATGTTGAGGGTCTCAAAGACGACGCCTTGGTTGGAAGCGCCGTCACCCATGAAGTTGAGGGTGATCCGGTCCTCTTCGCGGTACTTGCTGGCAAAGGCCAGACCAGCGCCGAGGGGAATATGCCCACCCACAATGCCCCAACCGCCGTAAAAACCGCGCTCCGGGTCGAATAGGTGCATGGAGCCGCCCTTTCCACCGGCGGTGCCGTCCTTACGGCCCATCAGTTCAGCCATGACCGCAACCGGGTCCGTACCCAATAGAAGCGCATGGGCATGGTCTCGATAGGCGGTGATGACGTAGTCGTAGCCCTTCTTGATCGATTCGAGCCAGCCCACGGCAAGGGCTTCCATCCCGATGTAGGTGTGCATATAGCCACCGACTTTGCCCTGCCGGTAGGCAAGGTTGCACTTCTCTTCGAAGTGCCTGAGAAAGACCATGTCTCGGTAATACTGCTCGAGAACGGCGGGGGACTCGGTTGAGTTCTTGACGGCTTGTTTGGCCACGCTTTACCTCTATTGGAATTCTGGTGAGAGGTCTTGGCATTCCGCTACGCCATTGAAGACGGGCAGCCTTTGACAGTTAGTTATACCGTATCTCCTTACGGGAACCTAGGCGGTCCTGATCCCGTTTGACACGGTCCTAGCTAAACTTTCGGCAGGTTTGGCCCGATTTTCAGTCACCGCGCCCTACCGACGAAATCGTTGGCGCTCGATCCAGCGCCCGGAGAGGACAGATGGCAGGAGAAGCGGCGAAACGCCACCAAATCGAGACGCCTGGGCATCTTCAAGTTTTACTTCTCGGGCTCTTCAGACTTGCGGCCGTGAATAAGAACGCCCGAGCGGCGCTGGCCTGGTCAATAAGCTCGAATTTGGCTTGATTTGGGTTGAGCGGAGCGCCCCAATTGCCTCCGTATCGGCCCTTGGAGTCGCGGACATTTGCATAAACGAACTCAAGCGCATTAAGCGTCTTCAGTCTTAACTCTGCAGATCTAGGGCTGTGCGCCCAAAGCCCTTCGATCAAGAGATGGGCAAACTTTCCGGCGTCCTTCATGGAACCGTCGATCGGGTCGAACCACTTTGCCATGGCGCTGGTTGGTGACGCCTTCCCATCGCCGCCAGGACTTGTTCCCTCACCGAACTTGGCCTCTTCCATCGCCATGGATCGCAAAACCAGTCCGGTGTTGTAGGACCACTTCGTCTTTTCGATCTTGCCGGCGAGCGAGATGTTGTCCCAAAAAAGTCCATCGGATGGATCCATCAGCTTCTGGGTCCATGCCAGAATGCGGCGCCCCTCATTGCCAAGTTTTTGTCCGTTGCGATACTTGCCGACCGCGAAGCAGGCAGCGGCAGACGGGGCATTCGAACAGGTGTTCTTGGACTTCTTATCGCCTTCTCTCCAGTAGATGCCGCCGCCCAGCTTGTCATCCCAACCGCTGAGTACGTATTTCAGGCCATCTTCCGCCCAATCGAGATACTTCTTGTCTCGCAAAACCTCAAAGGCTTCCACGAGGGCGAGGACCATCCATGCGTTGTCGTCGTAATAGCGATCGACCGGCTTTGGACACGGGAGGACGTCGTAGCCCGGTACGGGTCCCTTTTCGTTCCAGTAGATTCGGGACGCATCGGCAAACTCGCGCAGCCAAGGTTTGTACTTGGGATCCAGTTTCGCCGCCGCGTTGAGAGCCGAGAGCATGACCCCCACTCCCCAGTTGAATGCGGGACCGGACTTCTTGCCGTCTCGCGAGACCTCTTCGCAATAGAGTCGAGTCTCGGGCAGATAATAGTCGCGACGAATCTGCTCCAAAACCTCAAAGCCACGTGCTTTCAGGACTTCGGCCGTCGTCTGCATGGCGCTGAAAGCAAGGACTTGAAGGATCATTGGTTTGGGAATCGATATTCGACGGTTACGCGGGCGACATCATCGACTTGGCTTCCGATCTCTCTTCCATGGCCGTCACACAGGCGGCGATGGTCATATCGCCAGTCACGTTGAGGACGGTACGACTCATGTCCATGATTCGATCGATTCCGAGGACCAAGCCCACGGCAGACGATGGGACGCCAAGGGTCGCGAGAACGCCCGCAATCATTGGGATCGACCCGCTCGGGACCCCTGCGGTGCCAATTCCCCCAACGATGGCAAGCCCCATCACCATAAACTGCTGCCCGACGGTGAGATCGACGCCGAACATCCTGGCCAAGAAGACGATAGTGATGCCCTCAAAGAGGGCGGTGCCATTTTGATTGGCCGTCGCCCCGACGGTCAGCACGAAATTGCTGATCTTTCGCGGCAGGCCAAGATCTTCTTCGGCTGCCCTGAGCGCCGTCGGCAAAGTCGCGTTGCTTGAACTTGTGGCGAAAGCCGTTGCCATGACGGTCCGCATCTGCCGGAAGAACTCGGCAGGGCTTCTGCGAGCCACGTATTTGATCACGAGACTGTACGTGACGAACTGATGGATCGCCAACGCCACAAGAACCACCAAAACATAGGTTCCCAGGGACGCAAAAAGCTCATAGCCCAGTTTCGCGGCACTCCCAAAGATCAGACAGAAGACCCCGATCGGGGCGAGCTTCATGGCGAATTCAATGATCTTCAAGGAAACCGCGAAGAGTCCTTCGAGGAAGGACTGGACCGGCAGCGCCTTCTCCGCTTCGATGGAAGCGAGCGCAATACCGAAGATCAGGGCGAAGATCATGAATGGCAGAATGCCGCCACTGAACGCAGCAACCGCATCGCGAAGCGGGTTCTTCGGCACCATGCCAAGGGCGGCCGCGTCTTTGGCCTGGACCGGATCCTCAGTCACTCTCTGTTCCTTCGAGTAGTTCTTGAATAGCTCGGCTTTCTGGTCGGCGGAGATGCTCTTCGAAGGGTCGACCAAGTTGATGGCGCCCACCCCGATCAAAACGGCGATCGCGCTGAGGACCACGGTCATCAGCAAGGACCTGATGCCGATTCGCCCGACCTTGCGGATATCCCCTAATTCGGACACGCCAAGCACGAGGGCCGCGAAAAGGAGCGGCACCACGACCATGAAGATCATATTCAGGAAGATCTCGCCGACCGGCTTCGTCCAGTCGACCATCTTGCTCAGAGTTTCCGAATCCTTGCCGAGGCTCTCTCTCGCTACAAATCCTGCGATGGCGCCCAAGATCAGCCCAATAAGGATCTTTGTGTGAAGGGCCATTCCCTTCTTACCGCCAGGTTCGACTGCTCCCAATTCCATGATCTACTTCCCTATTCCCACCGACCTGAGGATCGATTGAGGCAGCGCCGGGTTAATGGTGAATACCCAGGCAATGGCCCCTATGACGCCCCAGAAAGCTGAGATTAGCAGAGGATATCGCAGGAAGCAACGCGTATCTTGCTTTCCCTTGAAATAAGCGGTGAGGTACAGAACTGAGGCAAGCGTCGCGGCAACCGGTAGCGTGTAGCGTCCGCAGATGAAAGCAACGGTCGAAATCTTACAAAACTGGAAAGCGAACTTCTCCAGTTTCTCACCGGCGGTTGGTTCAGCATTGGTCATTTCTTCTTCCTAAATGAGCGGATCATGAGAGTCAGGAGGCCGATAAATATGCCGACGCCAGCCAGGGCCAACAACCAGAACGGCAGGTCCTGGCTGCTCGTTGGCGCGTTGCCCAAGAGTACGACGAAGCAGCCGCCAACGCAGCCCGCTGGGAGGCCGACCATTATGAACAGTACGATCCAGACGATTTGGGCGGTATTGGAGCCGCTTCGACTACCTGTGGGCCGTCCATGGCCGCAGTTTGCGCAGTAGGATTGTTCAGCGGGCAGGAATGCGCCGCAACGGGGACAATGGCTTTCTGGTAGTTGGATGGGGGGTGGCGCGGAGCTCATGAAAACCTCTCATGCAATATGGCGAGTATAAACAGAACCATTCAAACGAGGCCCAAAACAGCAGCAAATCGATCGTAGCCGATTGAGCCGAACATCTTCGATCCTCCGAACAGGAACGGCGGACGAGTTTGGCTCGTGCTCCTCATGGTAGCCGCCAGACAATCGGTCAAACGCCATGACTCTCCGGCGGAAGTGCCCGACCTCGCCAAAGGCCGTAGACCACGACATATCCCAGGAGTTCCAGACAGAACCACTGCATGGCGGAGAGCCCCCAAAAAGCAGCCGTGTTCTCGCGCAAGAATTCCAGACCAAATCGAGTCGCTGCAAATAGGACGAGGTAGAGACGCCAGAGGGCGCCTTCCCTGTCAAGCCTCTTCTTGGCGATCAGCAACGTGAGGAAGATGAGCGCGGCCGTGGCGGCGCTGTAGAGTTGGGTCGGGTGGCGATCCGCCCCATGTTGATGAATTGCCCATGGCAAGTTGCACACGCGGCCGAAGCAACACTCATTGAAATGGCAGCCCAGTCGGCCGATCGCCTCGCCCGCGGGTAGCGCAAGAGCAAAGTGGTCGCCAGTGGACCTTCGGATTCCAAGCTTCCGCTTGGCGAGAATCACCGCCAGCCAACCAACCAGCAAGCCACCAAAGAGCGCCTTTCCTCCGGCTTTGGGATCGAAGAGCACCCACCAGGGAACTTGAATCGGCCAGCCGCTGAAAACGAGTTGGGTGACCTTTGCGCCCGCGATACCGCCGAGAAACCCAGCGACGGCGACCAAACGCATACCTGAAGTATCGATATTGGCCCCTCGCGCACTCAGCCATAGGACGGCCAAGCCAGTGAGGAATCCCAGCCCGGTAAGGAGTTCTCCCAGGCTCACGTCCGCCACCGACGCGATCGGACGCGGTTGCCAATCGTCCGAGCGTCGACGATCGAAATTATCAGGCTCCCTCCCCTGATGTTGTCGGGAGGCCATTGGGTTGGATTCAACCAATCACCTTGAGGGAAGGTCCTCGGCCAACAGGAAAGTCGTTGGCATCTGGAAAAAGCCAGCGCCAGCAGAAGGAGTGGCGTCGCGGATCTTCCTCAAACGTGCCGACATGGACGCAGCACTGGCGAATACGGGCCTCGTGAAACGTGTGGGCATCCATGAACTGCTTTACGGTAACGCGAAAGGTGCGTTCAGCAAGCTTTTCCACCAATTTCTGGCCCTTGGTCTTGGACCAAACAGCTCCGATCAAATCGGTTAGCCCTGGGATGCAGTCGCACATCCGGAACATGTCTCCGGCCAGCTGAATCGCACCGACCTTCTGCTGCTCGCTAAATACACGTTGCAGAACACCAGCCTCGACCAATTCCTTCACGGACTCGCTGGCGTTCTCAAAGGAGATCGTATTGGCAACCAGATGAATCCACTTCTTGAGTTCTTCGCGCCCTATGAGTTGGGGCAGAGATTTCCATTGGTCGTCTCCCATCCGAATGAGATAGCTGATGTCGCAACAATCCTTGTGCGAACAGGGGAGGGGGATGAAATCTTCGGCACCGACGAGGCCGTCGGTCTGACCTCCAAGTCGCGCCAGGACGCCGGTCGGGGTTACTCGAGCCATCGGATCGTAACGTCCCACCCTTCCCGAGCCAAACATCGGTTGAATGGCAACGCCTGCGCATCGCGGAGTCTCAAGGCCGATCGAGAGGACCTCGCCAACCTCATCTTGGTTCACGCCTTTACAGACCGTCATGACGAGGGTCGTGTAGATCCCGCATTCATCAAGTCTTCGGAGGGCGAGCGGCTTTTCTTCGCTAAGGTCTTCGCCACGAAGGGCCACGTGGGTCGACGGTCGCAACCCATCGAATTGAAGGTAGACCTCGATGCGGCGGCGATGGCGCTGGAGAAATTTGAGAAAGCGATCGTCTTTGGCTATGCGTCGTCCGTTCGTATTGAGCATCACTCGGGTGACGTTGCGCTCCATCACACGGAGGAGGAGTTCCTCGATGTCCTTGCGCACCGTTGGCTCGCCGCCAGAGATCATGACGACGCCGAGCTTTCCGGCCTCCCGATCGAGTATCGAGTCTAAGGTTCGGAGAATATCGGGAATGGTTGGAACCTCACTTTCCTTCGGGGTGCCGGGAGGGAGGGCCGCCGCATAGCATGTCGGACACGCATAGTTGCAATGCTCGGTGACGTTGAGGAGGAGGATGCAGGTGTGTTGGCCATGACTGGCAGGCAGACCTTCTCGGTATCCAAGAGGAAAACCGGCGAAGTTGTCGGCACGGTCGGGAGTTATACGGAGAGTCGGCGTACTCCAACCCTGACGTGACCGCCAGATGTCCGCGTTCTCTTCATAGAGGCTTTCCGTTTCACCATGGACGGGGCAGAATCGTCTGAGCCAGATCTTGCCGTCGTGGGAAACAAGCATTCCATCGATGAAGGCACCCGCCGCATTCGACGGCCGGGGTGGACACTGCGGACATCCGGTCCTGGTGTATTCCTCGCTCCGATAGGGACGCGGGGCCAAACCGGGCATGGGTTACTATTCCCGATTTCTGAGAACGGAATCCTCCCGCAGGGTCTCAATGTCTTGAGACCGATGGGAATTCATCGATTTGGCTTAACTTGACGGGACCTCAAACGTCAGAATGAGAACCATGCTTGCGGCGCTCCTTGGAATCACGCTCATCGGACAAAGACCTATCTCGGACGCGGTCTGCGTCGACTTGAAGGGGCAACAGGTGGTTCCGCTGAACAGCCGGGCGAAGTCGAGTAGCCGGGCGACGGTGCTGATCTTCTATTTGGCTCATTGCCCAATTTCGCAGAAGCTGACGCCCGAGATCAATCGCGTCTTTCAAGAGTTCTCTCCCAAAGGCGTGCAGTTCTACATGATCCACGAAGATCTCACGCTGAGTTCCAGCGAAGTTGCCCAAGAGGCGAAGAACTTCGGCCTTCTACCACCCATCTTGATCGACAAATGGCGAACTCAGATGAAGCGATCCGGGGCGAAAATCAGCCCGGAAGCAGTGGTCTATGACGGCGGGCTGCGCATGATCTATCGGGGTCGGATCAGCGACCAATTCTTCGATCTCGGGAAGATGCGACCCAAAGTGACCAAGAGAGACTTACGCGATGCGATTATCGAAGCGATTGCCGGAACTTCGACCGGGGTGAGATCGACGGCCGCCGTGGGATGCGTGCTGCCGAAGTCCTAATCGATTCGGCGCTTGGCATGACGTTTCTTATAGATCGAAATGAGCGGTCACAAACGTATGGTCGCTCGGCCGCTCGCGTTGCCTTGCCTCGCGGTCGATTTCACAGTCCAAGCACAAGCTTGCGATTGGTTCTGTGGCATAGATGTGATCGATCCGCCAGCCGATATTCCGCTTGAATCCATTGGGGACGGTGAAGTCCCAAAAGGTGAAGTGTCCCGGGCCTTGAGTGAATTTGCGGAACATGTCGGTCAATCCAAAGTCGAGGATGGCGTCCAATCGCGAGAACTCATCAGGGTGATGCCCAACCCCACCGAGTACCTTGGCCGAGTCAAAGACATCCTCAGGAAATCGAGCAATGTTGATATCTCCCAGCCAGATAAGGGGTTCATCCGGCCGATATCGCTCCTTGAGAAATCGTGCGAAGCGGTCCAACCATGCCATCTTGTAAACCCACTTATCGCTTCCCACGGTGTTGCCATTTGGAACGTAAGTGTTGATGATCTGAATCCCATCGACTTCGGCGGAGACGATTCGGCAATCTGAAGGCATGAGATCGTCATCGAATCCGACACGGACATTTTTGAGGGGAGATCGACTCAAGAGGCATACGCCATTCCAAGACTTCTGCCCATGAATCGCCACATGGTAGCCAAGGTCTTCGAAGTCGCCAACCGGAAACTTGTCATCCTCGACCTTGGTCTCTTGAACCGCCAAGATATCCGGCTCGTTCTCCGCCAACCAGTCGAGAGTAAGCGGCAGTCTTGCCCTAATCGACGCAGCATTGAATGTCGCGATCTTCATCGCGCTGATTTTACTGCCCGCCCGATATCGCCAGCATCAATCGAATCACAAGCGGAAGCTAATGTCCCACTTTGGCAAGATCAAATCGGGCAATGGGTTCTTTCCCGGGCGCAAAGACACGGACC
>JADZBW010000269.1 GCA_020851885.1 Fimbriimonadaceae bacterium
AACCCAGGATCACTTGGATTTTCATGGGTCGATGGGGGCCTACGAGGAGGCAAAGCTGCGACTGTTTACCGAGTTGCCGAAGCAGACGTCGAAGAAGTTCGTTGGGGCCATCAATGGTGATGATGGAGCGTCTTCGCGATGGGCCTCTGCCGTCCCCACGTCCCTTGTTCTCTATCATCAGCAACGTTCTGAATTGGACGATTCGTTGGAAGTCACCAATCCTTTGTCGGCCAAACCGCTGCATTCCTGCCAACTGGTATTTGGATATGCCGAGCCGATCGAAGTGGATCACATCGTCCTAACCCTGATGTCGCCCAGCGTTGCGGCTGGGAACGCAAAAGGGATGCGAATTCCCCTCGGTGGAAGCTATAACGTTGAAAACTGCATTGCCGCCGCTTCCGGCATGATCGCCTTAGGCTACACACTCGATGACGTAGGAAATGCGTTCGAAGGTGTTCGCCCCGTTCCCGGACGCTTCGAAGCGGTACCAAACGACCAGGGAATCAGCGTCCTGGTCGACTACGCCCACACTCCCGACGCATTGGAGAAACTACTCGATGCCGTGCGTCCGTTGACCAAGGGTCGGATCATCACCGTCTTTGGCTGTGGTGGCGACCGGGACCGAACCAAGCGTCCCAAGATGGCTAAGGCCGCGAGCGAGCGTAGCGACGTCACCGTGGTGACCAGCGACAATCCGCGAACTGAGAATCCCCAATCGATCCTCGACGAAGTCTTAACTGGAGTTGTCTCAGGCGGAGAGTCGGTGGATATCATCGATCGCAAAGAAGCCATCGCCTACGCGATCAAGATTGCCGAGCCAGGCGATGTCGTGGTGATTGCCGGAAAGGGACACGAGAATTACCAGATCATTGGGCGCACCAAGTATCCGATGGATGACCGACAAATGGCCAGTCAGGCACTGGAGGCACGATCATGAAGCCTCTCGCGACCGATGAGCTTGCGGACATCGTCCACGGCAGGCTGGTCGGCATTCCTCCTAAGTCACCGGTCCGAGTCACTGGCTTTGCCACCGACCAGCGGGAAGTCAAGCCAGGTGATCTTTTCATTGCCATCGAGGGCGCCAAGGTCGACGGACATGAATTTGCCGCCAAAGCAATCGCCAATGGGGCGGCGGCCGTTCTCGCGGAGAGGCCCGTCGACGGACCGCACCTCTTGGTCGAGCGCGTTACTGAGGCTCTTGCTCTTTTTGGAAATCACTTCCGCGACCGCTTCAGCGGGCCGGTCATCGGTATCACAGGTAGTGCCGGAAAAACAACATCCAAGGAGTTTCTCTCGGGGGCGATTTCACCACTTGGCCCGATCCTGAAAACCCAGGGGAACCGAAACACCGAATATACGGCGCCGCTACTCTGGGCCGAGCTTCAATCCGATACCGCCGCCGTCGTGGTGGAGATGGCGATGCGCGGTCCGGGTCAGATTGCCCACCTTGCCTCATTTTCTCGCCCGACCATCGGTTTGATTACCAACATCGGCTGGTCTCACCTTAGCGAAGTAGGTAGTCGGCTGGGAATTGCCAAGGCGAAGTGCGAGCTCATCGATGCCCTTCCCAATCGCGGAATCGCCATCTTGCCCGCTGACGACGAGTTTTTCCAAGTGATGGCAGGCCATGCGGGCGAAAGGCAGATCTACACCTTCGGATGGTCCAATGAGTGCGACTGCCGCCTCGTGAGCGCCCAACCTTTGGGTTGGGAATCGACGGAAATCACCGGATTCTTCGCCGATATTCCTTGGCGAGCCGAGATCCAAACCTTGGGCCGCCATATCGCTTCCAATGTTGCCGCGGCAATCTGCGGGGCGGCCGCGCTTGGGCTGGCGCCTCAAGAGGCCGCCGATGGTCTTTCGGACGTCGAGTTGCCGCCGATGCGCATGCAGGTCTTGGAACGCAACGGGGTCAAAGTACTGCTGGATGCCTACAATGCCTCACCGGCGAGCATGGCGGGGGCTATCGAAACCTTTGCCACGCTTCCATGCGAGGGGAAACGGTTCGCGATCCTTGGTCAAATGAACGAACTAGGGGATGAATCGGCGCGGGCGCATCGAGAGCTGGCCTCATTGGTGCAGTCGATGCACCTTGACAGCGTGGCGACCTTTGGGCCACTTTGGCGAGAATATGGCCTACAAGAGCCGGTGGAGTCCATCGCTGAACTTCGCAAGCTCTTTGCCGACTTGGAACCAGGCGATGCGATCCTTATCAAGGGAAGTCGGTCCTTGGAATTAGAGAAGGTGCTTGAGTGAACGATCTACTTATCGCCTTTTTGGTCAGTAGCGTCTCCGCGATGGTCTTGGCTTACCCGATTTACCGGGGGCTGATCGCCCTGAAGTCGCGGCAGAATGTGAGCCAGTACGTTCAGGAACACGCTCATAAGCAGGGAACGCCAACCATGGGGGGCTTGATCATCCTTGCCGGAGCCCTGCCATGTCTGGCATATTGGACGTCGATAGACGGACTCAAAACCACCTTTCCAACTATCGTTCTGGTGGTGGGTTACGCACTCATCGGATTCATCGATGATTTCGTCCTGCCAAGGATGAAGAAGGGGTCGCGGGGGATTAGCTGGATTCCCAAGCTCCTGATGCAGATCGGCATTGCGGGAGTCGCAGTATGGCTTAGCTCCGATGTCTTCTCCCTGTCGGCGATCACCATTTATGGATTGAGAATCTTCCTAATCTTATTCTTTGCCAACGCCTATAACTTCTCGGATGGTCTCGATT
>JADZBW010000270.1 GCA_020851885.1 Fimbriimonadaceae bacterium
CGAATTCACAAGCCTCAGAATCTCGGCTTTTGCCGTCGCTGTACCCAGTTTCGCCAACTGGGAGAGCGCTAAGGATGCGATCCGTGGATTCACCGACTTGGACAACTCGATCAGGCCAGGTTCGTCGGCGGCAACGAATGGAGCGCTCCGATCCATCAGGCCGTTCAGCTTCACCGAATCGGATCCTTCTTTCGCCAACTCCGATGCCGTCTGACTTCTTGCCGCCAGGGCACGTTCGTCCAACGGCGTCGGGCTCTGCTTGTCCGTTTGCGTGGGCTTTTTGTCGGCTGACAATTGGAAATCATCGAAGAAGAATACGACCTCACCAATCTGATTCGCCTCATGTCCAAGATCAGCGGGAGCAAGGTAGATCTGACTGATCGGCCGATCTGGGAGTCGCTTCAAGTCGATGACTAATTCATGCCATTCGCCGTCCGACGGGACGTCCAAGATCTGATACCGGGGCGGTCCGCCCTTGGTCGCCTTGTCATCGATGAAGATCGCCAGTCGATCCTTGCTCGACGTCTTGGCCCAGAAGCTGAGCATCGGCGTTTTGGTGACGTCGATTTCGCGGTACGGCAAGGCAAAACCACCAAGGCGGGCCAGAGCCCGCTCCCCATAACGAAGCACCGACCCTCGTGTGGCATCGGTCGCAACTGTAACTTGCGTGCCTTCCGCGACCGGCGCACTTCGGGAAGGCATTTCCAGGATTCGCTCCCGAGGCTCATTGACGGTGTTCGCCAATTGGTACATCGCTGTAATGCCGTCCAAATTCGGCTCTCCACCCGATTGCAGAAGAGCCCAAATCTCTTTCCGGAACAGGTTGGGAAGCTGCGGATAGAATTCACCCGCAAAACCGGAGCCCGGCTGGTTCACCTGTCGAACGTAGACGTTGTTCGCCAACCAACGCTGCCATGCTTGCGAAGCGATCTGCAACGCAACCTGGCCCTCCAGTCCCTGGCACTCGCCATAGCCTGACCAGTACTTGGAAGCGGAGATGTAAGAGGCGTCAGGGACCCAAAGACCGGTGGTACTGGTCGAGCTTGCGGAACCTGCGCCAATCACAATCACGGATTGATAGGGGCCGCGAAAGACTTTGTCATCCGCCTCGAACGTGCCTTTGTTGATCCGTGCCGAAAGGTACTGACGCAACCAATCGCCGACTCCGACATCCGTTGGAAAGACCACCGGATCGTTGTCGATGCTGACCTCGAGCTTAACGTTGAGATTCCCGTCCGTGGCCGCTCTGGCATATCCAGGAATGCGAACCAATGAGCGCAAAATCGCATCGATTTGCTTGGAGTCCAACCGAATTCTATCTTGGCGGTAGAGACCGTCTGGACCCTTCTGCAGGCCATCCGTCTGAGCAAGAATGATGACCCTGGTTTTCCACTCTGGCGAACCAGCGGGCGCGACCCCAAGCTCACTCAATCGCTGGGTGACCGCAGACCAATCGCCCGGACCGGCAAATGGAGAGGGCCAGTCGACGCTTGTGCCATTGACGCCGATGAAACCATCCCATTTCTTGACTTCTTCAGGAACCTGGACAACCGAGCCAGTGGGATAGTCGATCGGCACCACCCGGCCCGCCAAAGAAGTCATTCCGCCCTGGAAGGCGAGAGTCGCAATCGCCGCCAGACATGAGACGACGCACATCGCTATGGGACCTCGTAGAGGCGGATATCGTCTTCACTGGCCGCATGGCCGTCTCCGCGACTGAACTTGAGCGCATCGGTTGGCTGGACGATCGAAAGGTCGATCGGCATTTTGCCAATCAGATCGAGCACGACCTTTTTGATCTTCTCGGAATTGGACTTGAAGACCTCGAGCACGTCGGTTGCATTCACGGCTTCCGCCCCCGCGTGGACGCCACTGTCGTAATCGGTGATCAGTGAGATGTTCACCACGCCCATCCCAAGTTCGCGACATAGGTAGGCCTCCGGGTACTGGGTCATGTTGATGACTTCCCAGCCCGCTTCGTGAAACCACTTGCTCTCCGCTTTGGTGCTGAACCGCGGTCCTTGAATCACAACGACGGTGCCCGATTCGTGGCACACGATCCCGTGTTCGCGTATCGTCTCCACCGCCAACTTCCGCATGAGTGGATCGTAAGTTTCAGCGGGAGAAATGTGGGTGACGATCGGCCCATCATAAAACGTGTCCTTTCGACCCGAGGTCCGATCGACGAACTGGTCGCAGACCACAAAGTGTCCAGGCTCGACGTGCTTTTGCAGGGAACCGGCGGCACATGGGCTGATGATCGCCTGAACCCCGAGAGACCGCATTGCCCAAACATTGGCCCTAAAGTTGATCATGTGAGGGGGAAGCGTGTGGTTGCGGCCATGTCGTGGCAAGAATGCCACTTTGCGCCCCTTTACGGTGGCCAAGAACAAGGCGTCGCTCGGCGGGCCATAGGGCGTGTCGATCTTGACCTCACGGACATTCTCGAGCAGGCTATAAAACCCGGAACCCCCGAACACACCAATTTCGGCTTTGGCCATTACTTTGCACCCGCCGCCATGTTCTGAAGCGCCTGGTGGGACATTCGGATGAACCGATCCACCCGGAAGCCGCGCCTCGTGACCAAGTCGGAACTGATGCCTCGCACCTTTAGATGCGAGATGGCGGAGAGGTTCTTGAGGCGGGGGTCGTTGATGAGCACGTCCGGGCTGCCTGAAGTAATGATCATGTCGGGGTTGAGCTTGAGCAGGGCCTCCGCATCGATGGGTACAAATCGATCGGTCTCCGGTCCAACGATGTCGCCACCCGCCGATCTCACGCAGTCGGCCGTGAACCCCTTGGTTCCTTCGATATAGTGCTCGCCCGACTTGCCGGGCATGATAATGGCGACCTTCGGTTGGGGGTTGAGCGGATCCCCTTGCGACGCTTTGACTTCGTCCAACACCTTATCAGCATAGAGCGACGCCTCTGATTCGGCGGCAACCAGGGAACCATAGGCCAGGATCTCACGAGCGAAGTCGGCGACCGTCTTCGATTTGAATTCAAAGATATCGATTCCCAGGGCCTTGATCTGCGCCTTGTCCTGGTCGTTATAGAGATCTCCGTCGAGAATCACCAAGTCTGGATTAAGGCTCTTGATCTTCTCGTAATCGGGCTTCACTTGGGCAACGATCGGAATCTTGCTATCCTTGCCGCCAACGGAAGGAGGGAAATTGCAGGATGCCGTTCTCCCAACCAGCTTGATGCCAAACGACATCGATGCGATGATCTCCGACGTGCTTGGGCTCAAGCTGACAGCCGAACTGATGGTCTTTGGCCTACGGAGGATTCTGATCTCTTCGTGGCCAGGCTGGCATCCCGAGATCGCGAGTACAAAGAGTAAGGTGAGCAAAAGCGCCCTGGACATTGTTTGATTCTGGCTCATTGGGTTCTGCTAAAGCTAGACAACTTCCAGTGCCGGATTGCTCCCGGCGCGTGCGAAACGGTATCATTTCAGAGCCCTTGCAGGGGTGTAGCTCAGTTGGTAGAGCGAAGGTCTCCAAAACCTTAGGTCGCGGGTTCGATCCCTGTCGCCCCTGCCATATAGATTTTGTCGCCATTCAGGGGGGCACCACCTACTGACAGATCGACCACCCCTGGGATCGCCGAATTTATTCGGCAACCCCCTCGCCCCGATGAATGGCGGGGAGAGGGGGCAGGGGGTGAGGGAGCCATCGCAGGGCACCTTGCCATTTGTGGGGAGCCCAGCAAGGTTGAGCGCGTGGGACACGCGCGATCCGGGGCTCCGGCTATATGCCATTCCTCAGGGAAACCTCCCACCGTCTGATCGACCACCCCTGGGATCGCCGAATTTATTCGGCAACCCCCTCGCCCCGATGAA
>JADZBW010000271.1 GCA_020851885.1 Fimbriimonadaceae bacterium
CGTTCAGTTCTATTTGCCGAATAAGCTCGAACAACGCGTCCTCGAATCGATGAAGGCCTTTAGCCGGGCCATCGAGCTTCGTTTTCCAATGCACAAGGGATTTACCAAGGACGTGATCGACCTCGCGCGTCTCCTTGGCAAGAGGTTTGGCTACAGTCGCTCAGAATTGCACGAACTCGAATTGGCCGCCCATTTGCGGGACATCGGTTGCTGCGCCCTTCCATATCGCCCATATAACGAAAAGGAAAGGCGGGATTGGAGTGAAGCAGAGAAGGAGACGTACAACCGCCACCCGGAGGTCAGCGGGGCGATGTTAGAATTGGTGCCATCTCTCAGGCATGTGGCAGCCGCGGTTCGTTGGCACCACTCCTGGTTTGATGGTTCCGATTCGATTGGGAACCCGAAAGGCCTTGAGTTGCCCTTAAACGCGCGCATTCTGAAAGTCGCCTCCGATTTCATATGGAATGAGCAGGAAGTGGGCACGAGAGCCGCGGCTCGAGCGATTGAGAATGGAAGCGGCACTGAGTACTGTCCAGAGGTGGTGGTCGAGTTTATGCAAGTGCTAACATCCTCGCGTGCCAAAGAACCCGAGCCTACGCTGGTCGGACTCTAAACGCTGGGGGTTGCCCCTTGTGCTCGTGGTCATCGCCCTCGCCTTGCGCTTGATCGGTATTGGTTGGGGATTGCCCAACGAAAGACACCACGAGACGTTTCACCCCGATGAGTCAGTGGTTTGGGCTTACTCCCAGGCGATCGAACCGACCAAGCTTCAATTCACGCCAGGATTCTACAACTACGGCACGCTCTACCTGACTACCCTGAAGATCGCGTCCGACGTGGTTGCGGGTTACAGCGGTGGCGGGGTCGATCCTAAGGATCCGGAAAAGACTTGGCGATTCATCGGCAGGGCCCATCTTGCAGGGCGAATCCTCAGTGCGCTTGCGGGAACAGCAACGGTCCTCATCGTCTTCTTGATCTTGCGTCGGTTCACAACTGAATTTGGTGCAACGTGCGGCGCCCTGCTGATCGCCTTTGCGCCGGCCCATGTCGTTCACTCCAAGTTTCAGACCGTCGATATCCTCGCGACATTCTTCCTCGTCGTCAGTTCGTATTTCGCTCTCAGGCTCATCCGACGAGACGGTTACCCGGATCGGCTCTCCGACCTGCGCTTGGCCGTTCTAAGTGGCGCCTTTGCTGGGGTGAGCGCGGGCACCAAATATACAGGGATCCTTTGCCTTTTGACCCTCTATGCGGTGGCCTTCTCTGTTCTTGGAAGAGCAGGTTGGAAAGCCTGTATCGCGGCGACCGCCGCGGCCCTCGTGGTTTTTGTGTCGACCACGCCCGGTGTGATTCTTGACAACGCGGTATTCATGAAGGACTTCATCTACGAGATGAAGCATACAAGTCAAGGACACGGCCTGATTTTCGAAGGTACGACGTCAGGGTTCATCTTCCACATTGGGAATTTGCTGGCAGGGGTGGGAACGATTCTGACGGTCTTGGCAATCTTCGGCTTGGGAATCGGGGCGATGCGAAGGCATGTCTGGGCCATCGGATTGCTCGCTTTCTTTATCCCGTACTACGTGTTGATTGGGCGCGCCGAGGTGAAGTTCATCCGATATACGTTCCCCCTCTACCTGGCCCTTGGAGTTGGCTTTGGATTTGTCATGGGGCGAGCCAGAGAGAAAGCGGGGAACTGGCATACCCTGGTCGGCGTTGGTCTCTTCGGACTTGGCGGGTTTCTTGGCGGCGGGCTTCAATCTACCGGAAGGTATCTCACTTGGACGGTAGCTCCTGACCCGCGAGAGCAGGCGGGAGACTACTTGAAGGGTCAACCGGTCTCCGTGGGCGTTCCAACAGACCCATGGTTTTACACACCGTCCTTTCATCCGGATCTCGGAAGAAGGCTCTTTGTTCCTCCCGATCTTTCCTCGGCAATTATCGGACAATACAAGGTGTTTGCCCGGTCGATCAGCGCCTTGAGCGATCCTACAATCGTTCGATTCCTGCCCACCAACTCGCGGGGAGAGAGCGACGTCGATTCCAGGGAGGATTGGGATCCAAGGCTAATCGATGTCGCGAAGCCCGACTATATTGCGTACAGCACCTTCGAGGTTGAAGGTTTCGATCGGATTCGGCAATCGCCCGCTAGCTCCGCTGAGGCAAAGTCTATCGCCGACCGGGCGAGCAAGTTTATGGATCTGCTGCGAAAGGAGTACGTCTTCGACCGCCAATATGGTGCGGGCCAAGATCTGATTCACGACATGATGTACATCCAGCCGACGGTGTGGATATGGAAACGCAAGATAGCTCGTTAGGCGAGCCGATCGCTTGGTTCCTCGATCATCTGAAAGTGGAACGGGGAATCAGCGAACATACGGTTGCCGCGTATCGAAACGACCTATCGCTCGCGGCGAAGTTCTTCGAAGAACAGGGTGTGACTTCATGGAACCGGTTGAATGACGGGGCGGTTTCGAAGTTTGAATCCAGCCTTGGACATCGCTATTCGATTTCGACCGCCC
>JADZBW010000272.1 GCA_020851885.1 Fimbriimonadaceae bacterium
ACCCTCGGGTCATGAAATTCTGCTGGATCGTGGACTTCCCACTTGTCGAATGGAATCCCGACGACAACCGTTGGGACTCGGTCCACCATCCGTTCACCGGCCCTAAAGATGAAGACCTGATTTACATCGATTCCGATCCTGCTCGCATTCGCGCTGATTGCTACGACGTCGTCTGCAATGGTGTCGAGATGGCCTCCGGCTCGATACGAATACACCGCCCTGACATCCAGGCGAAGGTATTTCAGTTGCTGGGAATCGACGAAGAAACGCAGCGCGAACGATTCGGCCATATCCTGGATGCCTTCTCCTATGGAGCGCCGCCCCACGGTGGCATCGCACCGGGAGTGGATCGGCTCGTCATGTTGCTCAACGACACGGAGAACATCCGCGAGGTTATCGCATTTCCGAAGATAGGTGGTGGCTACGATCCGATGATGGATGCTCCGTCGACGGTCGATCCGCAGCAATGGGCTGAGCTTGGCCTGCGCCTGAGTCAGTAGAAAGTCCTGAATTTGAAGGTTACTGGGAGCGTCCCTGACCGCCCCGGTAGGCGTTGATGTACCCGACAGGGGCGTCGCCGTGCTCTCGCTCAAACCAATGGTATCCGGCTGTTCGCAGCGCCTCCCGAATCTGATCAGGGTCCTTGCCATTTCGCCGATGCCACTCGATATGCCAGATCTCGGGCAGCCCTACTTTGCCGACTTCGATCAATCGCTCAAAGATCTCATACTCGGCGCCTTCTGCATCGAGCTTGACCACGAGGGTTCGAGAGGCCAGATCGCGCTCGGCCTCTGTGAAGACCTCGGCGACATCGCGGACGGTCACCCTTTCCGAAATCGCCGCCCTGGGTACCGGCTCAAAGAGGGAGTTGCTTGGTCGATAGTCCGGATTGACCGGCAGGTCGAAGCTCCCATTGGTCGCTGACACTCCGCAGGAATTGAGCAGAATCTGGGAGGCGAGGGTCGGATTGAGCCCAAAGTTCTCTGCAGCGATGGCCGCCGTGGATGGAACCAACTCGAAGGCCCGCACTTCTGCCCCAAAACGTTCTGCGAAATAGAGGCTTGCCATCCCGATATTCGCCCCAATATCGAGTACCAGCATCGGCCCGGTGGAGCCCATTCCGTAGGTCGCTTCCCCAAAGATCTCGTAGATCACGCGGAAGTCGACTTCCGAGTAAGCCACGACCTGCAAGTTGCCCAGGCTAACCTGAACCCGCCGCTCATCGAACGCGTACTTCGCCCGATGTCGCTGGTGAAGCCGAATCGCCATCTGCACGTTTCGCAAGAGATAGAGCGCACCGGACGATGGTGCAGGAATGGTACTTCCAAGGCCACCGACCACTAAGGCGCCATCGCCAGATACGGTTACAGAATCAAGGGGCCAAATGTCGTTGGACGCCAAGGTCCAGGCCCAACGCCGACCAACCCGACGCAAGTAGACGAGCCACATAACGCGGCGGCGCAGCTGGCTGACGATGCTCAAGAGGCTTCTATTCTAGGCGATTCTGCGGATTAGCGAATGTTGAAGTACTTTGCATCGGGGTGGTGAACGACAATCGCGCTCGTCGATTGCTCCGGTACGAGCATGAATTCTTCACTCAATTCGATTCCGATGTCCCCTGGCTGCAGCAATTCGAAGAGCTTGGCCTGATCCTCCAAGTTTGGGCAGGCTGGGTAGCCAAACGAATAGCGCGCTCCGTGATATTTCGCACTGAAGAGCAGACGCATGTCGTCTGGCTCCTGATCGCCAATTCCCATTTCCAAACGAATCTGACGATGCCAGTATTCCGCCAAAGCCTCGGCCGTTTCGACTCCCATCCCATGCGTATAGAGGTAATCCTCGAACCTGCCGTCCGCGAATAGCTCTTTCTCGCGGCGTGAGACTTCGCCGCCAACGGTGACGATTTGGAAACCTACCGTATCGAGCGTCGATCCGCCACTTGGCAGGAAGAAGTCGGCCAGGCACTGACGCTTGCCATCGCGCTGTCGGGGGAAAGTGAAACGCATCCACTCGGACTTGAGATCGTCTCGGAAGATGATGAGGTCGTTGCCCTCTGACGAGCACGGGAAATAGCCCCACTTCACTTTTGGCTTCAGGACATTGGCAAGCTCTCGCTTCATTCGTTCGAAGATCGGATTTGCCTGCTGTTCGAGCCACGTCGTGAACTCAGGATTGGAGAGACCCTCGGGACGCTTGAACTGCCATTGGCCACGAACCAGGGCGATCGGATTGATGTACTTATAGACTTCGAAGATGTCGAACTTCTCGAACTTCTTGGCCCCGTAGAACGGTAGGCCGGGAGGATTCTCGATTGGCGAAACATCCGACCGGGCGCCGTCGAAGACGTAAAGCTGCGGATCCACCAATCCTACCCGGTGGGAGGCAACCCGGGGAAACTCGTCCGTGTCCGTCGCCGAAGGTGTCGGCGCCGGTTCTGCGACCGTAGTGGCCACCAAGTCTTCCACGACTCCGCCAGTCAGATCACCCATCAATTTCAGGCCCTCGAATGCGTCCTGCGCATAGAAGACGTGTCCCAGATAGAGAGAGCGAAGGTCCTGCTCCACATAACCGCGGGTAAGCGCCGCTCCACCGAGGATCACGGGGATGGAAGAGAGCCCCCTTTCGTTCATCTCCAGCAGGTTGTCGCGCATGATCAGCGTGCTCTTGACCAGCAGCCCGCTCAGTCCGATGACTTGGCATTGGTGCTCGCGGGCCGAATCCAAGATGTTGTTGATCGGCTGTTTGATGCCGATGTTCACCACGCGATACCCGTTGTTGCTGAGGATAATGTCGACCAGGTTCTTGCCAATGTCGTGCACATCGCCGGCGACCGTCGCGAGGAGAATCGAGCCCTTGTCGGTGCTGCCCGACTTCTCCATCAGCGGCTCGAGGTACTTCACCGAGGACTTCATTACCTCAGCGCTTTGCAGCACAAACGGTAGTTGCATCTTGCCCGCTCCAAACAACTCCCCGACCGTCTTCATGCCATCGAGCAGGATGTCGTTGATGATAGCAAGGGGCTCATAGGATTGAAGAGCATCCTCAAGGTCCCGCTCCAAGTTCTTTTTGATGCCATCGACGACGTGCTTCTTCAGCCGATCCTCGACGCCCAGCCCCTCGAATGGGTCGGCCGATGTGTTTGCGGCTTTGACGTTCTCGAACCGGGCCATCAGCTCGATCAGGGGGTCATAAGTGACCGTTCGCTCTTCGGCTGGAATATCAGGCATCGAGGAGGAAGGATACCTTCCAAGGTTCGAATGAACCGGCCCCGAGACTACAGGATCCCGTTCTTCGCCGCCGCCACCATCGCGTCCCCAAAGCGATCCACTTCCGCCGCCGTCGAGTAGACATTGGGCGTCACCCGAATGCCCTCGAATTGCGGATGGGAGATTCCCGTGGTGTAGATCTGATGCTTGTTCAACAGGTACGCATGAAGGTCCGCGACCTTGATCCCCTTGATCTGCACGGTGGTGATCGCACAGGAGTGTTCTGGTTCCAAGTTGGTATGAAACGCCACATTGGAGAACTCTTGCAGCCGGTCCGTCCATCGATGCCGCAGATAACGGAACCTGGCCGCTTTCCTCTCTGGTCCCAACAGGTCGTGGAAGATCAGCGCCTCGCCGATCGCGTTGTGGTTCGCGGCGGGATGCGTCCCGATCTCCTCGAATTTGCGGATGTCCTTGGTCTGCTCGACATTCGCCGACATGAGGGGCCATAAGCCCTCGATCTTCTCCCTCCGAACATAGAGGAAACCCGTCCCGATCGGCGCCATCACCCACTTGTGCAGGGACGTTCCATAGTAATCACATCCAAGCTGATCCCGCGAGAAGGGGAACTGGGCGAAGGCATGGGCGCCGTCCACAATCACCGGGATGCCGTGCTTACGGCCCAACTCCACGATCTGCCGCACGGGATAGATCTGCCCATTCATAAAGCACACCTGGGAGACCAACATCAGCTTGGTCTTAGCGGTGATTCCACCTTCGAATGCCGCCGTCAGCTCCTTCGGGCTCTTGGGCACGGCGGGGGTGTCCACCTGCACCATCTTGATTCCATCCCGACGCTCGCGCTGCTTGATCGTGGTGATCATGCGGGGATAGTCCATCGTCGTCGTCAAGACCTCATCCCCTGGCTGAAGATCGAATCCCTGCAAACAGGTCTCCAGGGATTCGCTGGCGTTGCGGGTGATCGCCATCTCCTCGGGGTCGCAGCCGAATGCCTTGGCGAGCCGCTTGCGAACCCCCTCGATCTCCGGTTCCAAATGCTGCCACATGTAGTAGCTCGGGGCCTGATTGGCATATTCGATCTGCCGCCGCAAGGCATCCTGAACGATTCTCGGCGAGGGGCTGCAACCGCCGTTGTTGAAGTTGGCGACGTTTGGGTCCACCGCGAATGCCGCACGAATTTGCAGCCAAAACTCCTCATCGTCGGGGGCTCCCGGGTTTCCTCCCACGAGATTGGACACGAGGTCGAGGGTCTCGTTGCGGAAACCTGCGAGGGCAATGGCGGAGCCGAGGAACTCACGGCGGGAGAGCGGCATGGCAATAGGTTCGCCTATTAGGCGGGGGATTCCTCCTTGGAATGACTGGCTCCCGCCTTGGCAGGAGCCACTGCCATCAAGGCATGACGCTACCGAATCTCGAACACCACACTTGTCGAGGTGCCGACCTCCACTTGTCCCCCGCTGATCGCGCTCGATGACATTCCGCCACCTCCATAGTCGAGTGATACGTTCGAAGACATTTGATACGTCGGGTAGTAGCCATCGCCTTGCTCGGTGACCGAGATCACCCTTCCAAGTTGGACATGGCTCAGCTCTGCCAACTGCTTGGCCTTGTCGACCGCCGCCGCCATCGCCAGTTCCCGGGCCTTGGTACGGTGTTTAGCGAGGCTGTCCACCGAAAAGTTGATCGAGGAGACGTCGGTCGCCCCGGCGGCAACCGCGATATCCACAAGGCCGGCGATGGTGTCCGGCTTCTTCGTCCGGATTTGCATCGTGTGAATCACTTTCCACTGACTCTGGGGAATCCCGGCTTGAGGGTTGGCGTTGACTCGGTAAATTTGGTACTGAACGGTTTGGATTTCGTCATCGGAAACGCCCGCTTTCTTGAGGGCGCCGCGCACCTTGGCGATCGCCGCATCGCAGTCCGCCTTGGCTTCGGGGAGCTTGATGGCGGTCTTCGACGCACCGACGTTCGCGGTGGCGATATCTGGCTTCACGCGTACCGATCCCGATCCGGAAACGGAGATGGTCCGCCGCTGGCCACTGTTCTCGGACTCTTCTTGGGCGAGTGCCTGAGTGCACCCTTGGACGCTCGCGAGGCCGATCGCCAGGATGCCAAGGCCGATTAACTTTGCTTGGGTGTTCATTGTTATTCCTCCACAATCACTAACACACTTTGGACGACGGCCATACCGGGTTGACGCGAAATAACTTGGAATGAACTAGGCTCAGTTTTCAGATAGCAGCGATCTACCTGGAACGGTTGGGGAGACGGAATCCGTATCTCCGGACGG
Organism: Fimbriimonadaceae bacterium; assembly: GCA_020851885.1. Lineage (GTDB taxonomy): Bacteria > Armatimonadota > Fimbriimonadia > Fimbriimonadales > Fimbriimonadaceae > 55-13. The sequence goes on from JADZBW010000272.1 coordinate 5,518, forward strand.
TCCGTCATTTTCATGTTGAAGTTTCTTTGCCTTGCCATCGCCGGGATGACCGGCACAATCGCCATTGCCGCAGACATCCCGAAACTCCGGGGTGTCAAACTCGCCACCCCGCCGACGATCGATGGCGTCATCGGCGTGGATGAGTGGAAAGACGCCTCACGAGCCACCCGATTCATCGACAGTCTCAATGGCCTGCCCGTTAAGGACCAGACCGAGACTTGGCTGGCCTATGACCAGGACGCGATCTACGTGGCTTTCTATGCCCACGATGAAAAACCGGACGGAATTGTCGGTCGGGAGATCAAACCAGGCTCAGAATTTGAAGGCGAGGACGTCTTGGCCCTCATCATCAATCCTCAGGGCACGCGAACTTGGGATGGCCTCTGCGTGTTCCGGGTCAATCCTCTCAACACCCAAAATGAAACGATTTCGGGCGGCAGGGCCTCCAAGCGCGAGTGGCGCGGCGAGTGGACCTCGGCGGTGAAGCGAGTCTCGGATGGTTGGTGCGCCGAGCTGCGTATCCCGTGGAAAGTCCTCAACTACCCGCCTGGTCGAGAGCGGACCATGGACTTGAATTTCAGGCGATACCAGGCCCGAACGAGCATCCAGTCTTCTTGGTCGGACACGACCGTACAAGATCGCGCCGAATTGAACGGATATTGGGTCGGCATCTCGCTCCCGGTTCAGGCGTCCAATTCCAAACCGAAGTTTCTCGGCTACGCCGCGCCGGAGTACGACGACGGCAAGTCGGGTATTCGGACCGGACTCGACGTCAAGTATGCGATCACCCCTCAGTTCTCCGGCCTGGTTTCCATCAACCCCGACTTCAAGAACATCGAGAGTGAAATCGCGGGAATCGATTTCACGCGCACCGAGCGTTATCTGGGCGAAGCGCGTCCGTTCTTCAACGACGGCAGCGACTACTTCGATGTCGGGAGCTACCCGTTTGGTTTTGCCCAGATGTTCTATTCCCGTCGAGTGGCAAACATGGACTGGGGCGCCAAAGCCTACGGCCAGATCAGCCCGACCTTGGGAGTTGGAGCCTTGGTGGCGGTCGATACCGGGGACCAGACATCGACCGTCATGCGAATCCATAAGAACCTGGGGCCAAAGAAGAGTCTCAACGCATGGTACACCGGAGTGGAAAAGCCCGGGGAGTCGAGTTCGGCGGCCGGTTTCTCCGCCAATGTCGGTCAAGGCAATTACAGCTTTGGATTCAATATCGCCAACTCCCGTCAAGGAGCCGGCCCCTCGACGACGGCCGGCGATACCGACTTCACCTATCAGGTTCCGCACTGG
>JADZBW010000273.1 GCA_020851885.1 Fimbriimonadaceae bacterium
CGATCTCCTTGTCCGCCACCGCCACCCGCGACGCTTCATGGATCCGCGAAATCTCATTCAGTACTTGGGCGGTCCCCAGGGACACCCTGAATGGCCGATCGACTTGGTCGGTGTAATAGCTGAAACCGCGATCCAGCAGTGGGCTCTCGATCGCAAGCGACTTGAGATCAGGCCGGTAACTCCCCGGTCCCAGCACCCAAACCGCCTGTCCGTAGGCAATATGCCCGGCGAGTTCCCCGACGCTGAGCAGCCTGGGGTGGGCTCGCGTCCATAGGTCCTCGTCCGATAGGCCTCCCAACGCAATGGCGAATTCACGGTGAGCCTCATCCCAGGCCTCGAGCAAGGGTAACAACGTAGACATCGCCGCAAGTGTATCAGATGTCTACTACTTTCGCCAGGACGCCCTCCAAGGGAGAGATCGCGTCTTTGACCAGGACGATGACTTGGTGGAAACCTGGCCCATCGCATGGGGCTTGGAAGTCCCAAGCTGAAAAATGCAAATTGGGTTTTCGAGCCCGCCCTGCCTGATCTCCGCCTGACTCAAAAGGTATCCTGGAACCTGAACATCGAGGTTCAAATCACTATGGAAAACGCCGTCATTCTCGCAGGAGCACGCACCCCGATTGGAGCCTTCTCCGGAAGCCTCAGCACCTTCACCGGACCGCAACTCGGTTCCTTTGCTATCAAGGAGGCGCTGAGCCGTGCCGGAGTCGCCTCGGAAGAGATCGACGAGGTGCTGATGGGAATGGTCCTTACTGGCGGCGTCGGCCAAGCCCCCGCCCGCCAGGCCTCCAAGGGTGCCGGCGTTCCCGACTCGGTTCCCTGCACCACCGTCAACAAGGTCTGTGGTAGCGGCATGAAGACCGCCATGATGGCCGCCCAAGCGATCCGCTGCGGCGACGCCAATCTCGTGATCGCAGGTGGCATGGAATCCATGTCCAACGCCCCTTATGCCCTCGACAAGGCCCGCAGCGGCTACCGGATGGGCAACGGAACGCTCTTGGACCTCATGATCCACGATGGTCTTTGGGACCCTTACCACAACGTCCACATGGGGAATTGCGGTGACAAGACCGCCAAAGAGTTTGCCTTCACCCGCGAGCAACTCGATGCCTTCTCCGCCGAATCCCTCAACCGCGCCGTCGCTGCTCAGCAGAGCGGCAAATTGGCGGAGGAAATCGTCCCCGTTTCGGTCCCTCAGCGTAAAGGCGACCCGGTCGTCGTGAGCCTCGATGAAGGCCCTGGCAAGGGCGATCCCGCCAAACTCCCGTCCCTTCGCCCTGCATTCGATAAGGAAGGCGTCACGACCGCCGGTAACGCCAGCTCCATCAACGATGGCGGCGCCGCTCTCGTCCTGGCCTCCGAATCGGAGGCGAACAAGCGTGGTCTCAAACCACTTGGAAGGATTGTCGGCTATTCCCAGCATGCTCAGGCGCCAGAATGGTTCACGACCGCCCCTGCCTTTGCCATCGAGAAGCTACTCGCCAAGCACGGTCTGGGCGTGGGCGACATCGACCTTTTTGAAGTCAATGAGGCCTTCGCCGTCGTCGCCATGGTCGTTGCCCAAAAAGCAGGCATCCCCCATGAGAAGCTGAACGTGAATGGCGGCGCCGTCGCTCTTGGCCACCCGATCGGCATGACTGGCACCAGGCTCCTTCTCACCGCGCTCTACGAACTCCGGCGGCGCGGCGGCAAGTACGCCGTTTGCACCCCTTGCATTGGCGGGGGAGAAGCCACCGCGGTGCTGCTCGAAGCGATGTAGGCTCACGCGGAGCCCTTTCCCGACCCTGGGGAAAGGGCTCCGCTAGCCTGAAAATGTGCCTTATCTGGTGATTTCAGGCAACAAACACAGTTTCTACCCCGTCAAAGTACTTGGCTACCGACAATTGATATTGCGGTATTGACTGCATTGGATTGGAATGGCAGGTAATTTTCTTAAGATTCTTTTCGTTTCGGCGGAAGTATCCCCCTATGCCAAGGTCGGCGGCCTGGCGGATGTAGCGGGCTCACTCCCCAAGGCATTGGCCAACGCGGGACATCAGGTCACCGTGGCGATGCCCGCATACCAAATGATCCTCGACGACCCTCGATGGACGATCGAGACCGCGATCGAGCATCTTCCAGTTACCATCAACGCCGACTGGACGGTCGACGCTTGGGTCAAGGAAGTCTGGATGGGCGACGTCCGTGTCCTCCTGATCGGAGGCGAAGATTTCTTCACCGGCGCCAACTCCAGCGAACATATCTATCTGCCTGGAGTCGAGCAGTACATCTTCTGGTCTCATGCCGTCCTCCTCGCATCGAAGAAGCTGGGCCTCAACCCGAATGTCGTTCACTGCAACGATTGGCAGACTGGCTTGATTCCAGTCCTCATGCGCGAGAAGTATGCCGCCGCATGGAGCCAAGTCGCCGCACTTTACACCATTCATAATCTCGCCTACCAGGGCGAGTTCGATCGATCGATTCTCGATCAAGCAGAGCTGTCGCAGAAGCTCTTCGTCCCGGAGAAGCTCGAAACCTGGGGCCGTTTCAATTTCCTGAAGGCAGGCTGCGTCTATTCCGATCAGGTCACGACGGTTAGCCCGACGTACGCGCAGGAAATCAAACTTCCCCGCTATGGCTGCACCCTGGAGGGCCTGATGCAGCATCTCGACGAGCAAGGTCGTCTTACCGGCATTCTCAACGGCCTGGACTTGGAGTTCTTCAACCCGGCAACCGACCCTGCCCTGCCTACTGCCTACGACCTCGAAGACCTGTCTGGCAAGGTGACTTGCAAAGCGCGACTGCAGTCGGAGTTGGGCCTGCCGGTCAAGCCAGGCGTGCCGCTGATGGGTATCGTTAGCCGCCTGAGCCATCAAAAGGGCCTCGACTTGGTTCTGGAGATCGCCTCTCGCCTCCACGCCCTGCCGGGCCAACTGGTGGTGCAAGGTTTGGGCGATCCTTGGATTGCCGGCCAGCTCCAGCAACTGACCGAGCGGTTTGCTGAGAACATTTGCTTTGCTCCAAGGTTCGACGCCGATCTCGCCCAGCGAATCTATGCTGGCGCCGACATGTTCCTCATGCCCAGCGCTTTCGAACCCTGCGGTCTGGGTCAAATGATCGCGATGCGCTACGGAACCGTACCGATCGTCCGCAAAACCGGCGGCCTCGCCGACACCGTCTTCGAGGGCAAGAACGGGTTCGTCTTCGATCAGAGCGATCCCGGACAGCTTTGGGCCGCCCTCGAGCGAGCGAGCGAGGAATTCCAAGTCATCTCGGATTGGGGTCACTTCGTGAAGGCGGGGATGAGCATGGACTTCTCATGGGATTCCAGCGCCAGCGAATATGTGGATGTCTACCACAAGGCGATGGCGGGAAGGGCGGTTCAGTCGGCCGCCGCTGCAAGCTAGGCATTCTCGTCGACAAGATTGACCGAGGCATTGCGACGTAGGCCCTCGATTCCCGCACGCCTCACCGGACTCCCCTGGGTGAGGCGATCCCAATCTTGTTGCTCGATGACCCTCAGTTGCTGAAGCCCCGGCCACTCCCTGACCGCCAGAAAGTCCTTCTCTTGTGTTTGAACAGCCCGCAATGGCTGGCTTGGGCGCGGTCGATTGAACGGGCAGACTTCCTGGCAGATGTCGCAGCCAAATGTCCAGCCGCCCATCCTCGCTTGAAGCCCACCCTCGATCTCCCCCCGATGCTCGATCGTGAGATAGCTAATGCACCGTCGTGCATCGACTTGCCAACGACCGTCCTCGTGAACGATCGCCCCGGTCGGACAAGCATCGATGCATGCCCTGCACTTCCCACAGTTCCCGATGGCTGGCGTATCCGAATCAATGGACAGATTGGTCAGCAAGAAGCCCAACAAGAACCACGAACCCCGTTGCGAGTTGATCAGCATCGTATTCTTGCCGTACCAGCCCAACCCGGCCAGCAGGGCAAAGTCCCGTTCCATGAGGGGGGCGCTGTCTACGCAAATCCGTTGTTCGACATTCGCATGCTCCTGCCCCAGCCACTCGCCAAGGCGTTTGAGTTTGCCTCGAATGACCTTGTGATAATCGCGCCCCAGGGCGTAACGGGCAATTCGCGGCCGGTTTGCCGAAATCGGATTGGGTTGGTTGTAGTTCAGACCGACCGCGATGATGGATTGGCAGGAAGGGAGCAGACTTCTTGGATCTCTCTTTGCATCCAGATGGCGACGTAGGTAATCCATCGATGCATCTCGCCCCCTGTCGAGCCAGTCCCTGTAGGCGGACCAATGCGGCGGCTCCTGAGCTGCGCAGACTCCACACAAGTCGAATCCGAGGGCACGGGCTTGGGCCTTGATCGGCTCGGTGGAGAGCATTGGCGGAGTTTAGCGCAAGGGCGCTCAGACGGGAACTCCCATCGACACCAGGGTGGTGTCGAGGGCCTGCCATTCCGACATCGTCAGTTCCTGCGGCCGCGCCAGATCGGACAGCCCAGCCTGGAGCGTCGCCTCCACCGCCGTTGACCTTTCGATGCGGTAACCGCCCACCAAATTGTTCACGATCGTCTTTCGAGGTTGGGCGAATCCGAACCGAACGAGCTTGAAGAAATGGTCGGAAGGGTCCTCTTCCAAGGGCCGGAATTGAAGCACCATGGAATCCACCTTTGGGGGCGGAAGAAAGGCGCCGGCGGGAGCCGAGACGACCTTCTCAATCTGGAATTGAGCCTGAAGATACACGGAAAGCGAACCCCGCTCCGAAGTTCTTGGTCCCGCCAGCACGCGCTCCGCAACCTCCTTCTGCATCATGAGAATTGCGACGTCGTAAAGCCGCCTTGCCTCGGCGATTCGAGTCAACAATGGTCCCGTAATGTAATAGGGCAGGTTGGAAACCAGCCCGCGTGGGGGCGATAGCTCCCGTAATAGACCGGCAAGGTCAGCCTTCAATGCATCTGCCTTGCGGACATCGACGGTCGGCGCGGACTCGGCCAGCGCCGAAATCATCGTTTCATCGAGCTCGATCGCAATCATCTTGGGCACGACCCTGCCGATGTTCGCGGTCAGGACGCCAGGTCCCGGGCCAATCTCAAGCACACCCTGACATGCAGAAAGGCGCTCCACGATCGCCCCCACGACTCGGGATGAGCACAGAAAATGCTGTCCGAGGCGCTTATCGGCCGTGAGGCCATGGCGACCGAGGAACGCCTTCAGCGATCCTGGATCGGTTAGATCAACCACTCTTGCGAAGCACGTGCACTTTCACGGTCTTGCGACCATAGGAAAGGGCAGTAGCCCGACTGTCAAAGCAAAGGTCGATTCGGTTGCCCTTGATCGCGCTCCCTTTATCGGAGGCAATCGCAAAGCCGTATCCCTCGACGAAGACCATCGTCCCC
>JADZBW010000274.1 GCA_020851885.1 Fimbriimonadaceae bacterium
CCACCGGTCCAATTTGGTTGTCCATGGACGCCCCAAGAGTGTGCGCGTCAACGATACCCTGCCGATTCAGAAGGTCGAGACGGTCGATCTGACCGGGCAGAGGCTCCAAGTCGGCGTCATAAGGGTGCGATAGTGTTTACAGGTCTCATTCAGGAGTTGGGGACGGTTCGGAGTTTTCGAGACGGAAGGCTCCTGATCGATTCAAATTTGTCGACACCCGACGATCCTCTCAGGATCGGTGAAAGCGTTGCGGTGAACGGCTGCTGCCTCACCACGATCGTGGGTGGAGGATTGGAGTTTGAATTGAGCCCAGAGACGCTGATAAGGACCTCCTTTGGTCCGCTTCGCAACGGCGTTAAGGTGAACCTGGAACGCGCGATGAAGCCCACCGACCGATTTGGTGGCCACATTGTCCAGGGTCATGTCGATGCGGTCGGGGAAGTCGTGACCATCCTACGCGATGGCGAATACACCGTTTTTCGCTTTCGAGGTCCGGCGATCTACGACAAGTATCTGATCGACAAGGGCTCGATTTCAGTCGATGGCGTGAGTCTAACCGTGGTGAATCCGCTTGAGGGAGAGTTCGACGTATGGGTCATTCCGCATACGATGGAACAAACCAACTTGCACGAGAGAGTTGCCAGCGACCTCGTAAACCTCGAATACGACGTCATCGCCAAACACGTCGAAAAGCTGCTGGACCGGCGCTAGGCGCGTCCATCAATAGTGCCAGTCGACGTTGTGAGCCTGCTTTGCATGACGCTCGATAAACTCTCTCCGCGGTTCGACCTTGTCGCCCATTAATTTCGAGAACATGATCTCGATCTCCGCTTCGAATTCATTCTCAAGCTTCACCTGCACGAGCTTGCGCTTCTCGGGAGCCATGGTGGTTTCTTCAAGGTCCTCGGCATTCATTTCGCCCAGACCTTTGAAGCGGGTGACCATCACGTTCTTCTTCTTGAGGCCCCGGATGATCTCGTCACGCTCTTCTTCGGTCATTGCGTAGTGGCGCTCGTTGGTACCTGCCTTCACGACGAAGAGCGGGGGCTGCGCCAAGTAGACGTGGCCGCCGGCAATCAACGGCTTCATGTACCTGTAAAAGAAGGTCAGCAGGAGCGTCCTGATGTGCTCGCCATCGACGTCGGCGTCGGTCATAATGATGACCTTTCCGTACCTCAATTTGGACAAATCGAACTCGATCTCGCGCTCTTTTTCCTTCTTGCCCTTCTTGACTTCTCCAAGTTCATAGGCCTTCGGTTTCCCATTGCCATTGGCGGGCATATCTAGCTCTGGCTGAACGTCTTCCACTTCATCGAGCTGCGTACCGCGGCCCATGGTGAGATCGATGCCGACCCCGAGCGCCGAAATGAGTGCCTTGATTTCTTCGTTATCGAGGGCCTTGTCAATCCGCGCACGCTCGACGTTCAGAATCTTGCCGCGAAGAGGTAGGATCGCTTGGGTCAAGCGGTCACGGGCCTGTTTCGCCGAGCCTCCTGCCGAGTCTCCCTCGACGAGGAATATCTCGCACTTTTCGGCATCCTTGCTTTGGCAGTCGGCAAGCTTGCCCGGCAGTCCAAAGCTATCCATCGCATTGCCGCGACGAATGCTCTCTGCCGCCTTACGAGCCGCCTCACGAGCGCGCTGAGCCGTGATGACCTTATCGATAATTCGCTTGGCCAACTGGGGGTTCTCTTCGAAGAAGGTCATCAGGCCATCACCCACCAGCGAGTTCGTGAGCCCCTGAACCTCGGGAGTCACGAGTTTGACCTTATCTTGCGAGTTATAGGAAGGGTTCTCGAGCCGAAGCGAGATGACCGCGGTGAGCCCTTCGGCCGCATCGTCCGAGGAGAAGTTGCTGTCCTTGCCTTCCTTGAGGAAGCCCATCTTCTTGGCGTATGCGTTCATCGTTCGGGTCAATGCCGCACTAAAACCGGAGGCGTGGGTACCGCCATCTGGGTTGTGAATGTTATTCGAGAACGCGAGCAGCGTCATGTTGTAGCCATCGTGGTACTGCATGGCGACTTCCACGTCCGTCGTGTCCTTCACCCGACGGAAGAAGATGACGGGGTGGAGCGTGTCTTTGCTCTCGTTCAGATCCTCGACAAGCTGAGGGATTCCTCGCTGATAGAAGAAGACCTCCGAGCGCTCGGGGTCTTGTTCATCGATGTATTCGAACTTGACTTTGGAGTTCAGGTAAGCCAGTTCGCGCATGCGAGTCGTGAAGATCTGGATATCGTATTCGGTTTCCGTGAGCACGGTTGGATCCGCAAACCAGTGCTGCTTGGTGCCCGTTTTGCCGTCGGCGACCTTGCCAATGACATCGACTTCGGTCACCGGAATACCCTTCTCGTACCGTTGCCGGTAGATCTTGCCGTCTCGCTGCTTGACGGTGGTTTCCATCCACGCCGACAGCGCGTTGGTACAGGAAACTCCGACGCCGTGGAGGCCGCCGGACGTCTTGTAACCGCTGTTATCGCCGCCAAACTTTCCACCCGCGTGAAGCACGGTCATGACGACCTGCAACGCGCTGACGCCCATCTTCTTGTGGGTATCGACGGGGATCCCCCGTCCGTTGTCCTCGACGCTTACGGAGTTATCGGCGTGCAGGGTGACGATGATGTGATCGCAATGACCGGCCAGGGCTTCATCGACGGAGTTGTCGATGACTTCCTTGAACATCTGGTGAAGACCGCGCTTGCCATTGTCCCCAACGTACATACCCGGGCGCTTTCGGACAGCCTCAAGGCCCTCCAAGACTTGGATTTGGTTCGCATTGTAATCGCCCTCGACCTTTCCAACGATTTCGTCGATGTAGGCGGTCTGGTCTTCGCTGTCCACATGATCGAAGCTAAGGTCTGGATCGTCTTCAGAATGATTCTTCTTTTCGGGCATTGGGGTTGGCTCTTTGCCTCCCCAGAGAGCACCGGGAGGCGGGTTCGTCCATCGGATCGAGGACGTCGATTTAGATTCAAAGTGTACCTGAAAGTAGGGACGTTCGGCAGGGTCCAATCGCTTCTGGGCGGCGACCCTCATTTGGTGTTTGCGTAGGGTGAGGATGGTGCGGATTGGACATACTACTGACTGATGTTTCGACGCACCGGTCTGGCACTCGTGATGGTCGCAATCACAGGCGTGGGGACATTGGCTCAAGATCGTGCCAAGCCACGCGATCTGCCGATGGGCGCCATGCTCAAAGATTCGGGACGCGGCCTGGAGGCGA
>JADZBW010000275.1 GCA_020851885.1 Fimbriimonadaceae bacterium
CGCCGAATAAATTCGGCGATCCCAGGTTGTCGGACAAACTTGGCGATTGCAATGCGCCGAGTAAATTCGGCGATCCCAGGTTGTCGGCTAGACTTGGCGATTGCAATGCGCCGAATAAATTCGGCGATCCCAGGTTGCCGAATAAATTCGGCGATCCCAGGGGGATTATTGGTTTTTCAATCTAACTGCCCGCAGGTTCATCACCGCATAACCAGGCTTGCTGGTGGGTTTCACCACCAACTTGGTCCTACCTGGCGCCACGATCGACACCTTGCCTAAATTCACCTTGACGAACTTGTCCCAGCCCCCTGTCGCTACGACGGCGCCCTTCAAGGTCTGCCCAGAGACCTGGACCTCGAAGGTCGCTCCCGCCGAGTCCTCTGGGCAGGCGATCTCGATCTCGACCCCGACTTCGCCACGCCGCGCTTCGAACTCCCATTCGACGGTATCGCTTTGGCTGGTCCAGAAACCGATACAGTTCTTCGCCGCTTCATAGGCCGCGTTGGACCCGGTTGTCTTGGCTTCGGCCGCGGTGAGTTCCAGAGACAGGTCGGCGCCTTGCCGGAGCACAGGTGCCTCGATGGTGTATCCGGGCTCGACTTCCACCACGATGACGCGGGGCATCTGCGCGATGGCCGCCTCGCGATCGGGGCCCTCGCCGATCGGCAGGATGGGACCAGCCTCGCCTTGGCCGATCATCAGCGAGCCTCCACCGTCCGCGCCGATCTCGGCCACCCGCTTGATCTTGCCTTTAAACCCGGCAAGTTCGATTTCAGTCAGGGACGGGTCGAGAACATGGCAGTACAACACTCCCTTCTTCGCGGTTACCCGGCCCCAGGAAAGAGCCTTCGGGAAGGGACCGGCTTGAGTCTTGTAGATCGACTCGCCATACATCCTCAGCCATTTGCCGACCGCCGACAGTCGTTCGACGCTTGGCGCGGGAATCTCGCCCTCGGGAGTCGGGCCGACGTTGAGGAGGTAGTTCCCACCCTTGGACGCACAATCGATGAGGTTGCGGACCAGGGTCTCCGCGGATTTCCAATTGTGGTCGTGGGAGCTGAAGCCCCAGGTGTTGTTCATCGTCATGCACGACTCCCAGTCCACGCCCGGGAAGCCATTCGCCGGGATCGTCTGCTCAGGAGTGCCGTAGTCGCCAACCGCGTCGTCGGTGGTGCTGAAGCCATTCATGCCCCCTCGGGCGGTATCCACGCGGTTGTTGACGATGATGTTGGGCTGGAGCTTGCGGACGTAAGCGTAGAGGTCCTTGCCGCGCTCATGGGTCCAGCTTGATTCCCACTCGCCGTCGAACCACAGGATGCCGATGGGTCCGTAATCGGTCAGAAGCTCCTTGAGCTGGGCCTTCATGTACTTGACATAGCGCTCGAAGTCAGGCTTGAGCTCCGGTCGAGGGTCCCAACTACGGCGCGGGAGGTAATCGGGGTGGTGCCAGTCCATGATCGAGTGGTAGAAGCAGAGCTTGAGGCCAGCGTCTTTACAGGCGGCGGCGAGTTGCTTCAGCAGGTCCTTCTGATAGGGGGTGCTGGCGACATTCCAATCGCCCTGCTTGCTGGGCCACAGGCCAAAACCCTCGTGGTGCTTGCTCGTGATGACGATGTACTTCATCCCCGCATCTTTGGCGATCTGCACCCAGCGTTTGGCGTCGTACTTGACGGGGTTAAACTGCTTGATGAGGGGCTCGTAATCCTTCACCTGGATTTTGGCGGTGTCGAGAATCCACTCACCCGCACCAGGAATGTTCTTGCCATTCCAAACCCCTCCGGGCACCGCGTAGAGTCCCCAATGGATGAACATCCCGAACTTGGCCTCGCGGAACCAGGCCATCCGCTTGTCCTTGTCCGCCATGAGCTTTTTGAGCTCGTAGTCTTGGGCAGCGGAGGGAGTGGCATAGGCGTTGGCTGAAGCAAGGGCATAACCATCCTTGCTGTCCACGACCTCGACTTTGAGGGCATCGGCGAGGAGAGGCGTTAAGCGCACGATCCGCTTTGCGCCGATCGTCGTCCCGGTGTAGATAAGCGTTCTTTGGTTGCCGTCGAGGGCATACACCTCGAACTTTCGAACCTTCTGGCCATCGGATATCTTCTCGCTGATCACCAAGCGATCGACCACCTGCTTTGAAGGCAGTGGCACCGTGATGGAGGATGTTCCGTTCTTGGCGATGCTCATGCCGCGTTCGACCGGAAAGGGCGGCACCAGGGGTTTGCCGTATGCGGCATCTCGAAGTTTCTTGAACCCCATCAACGCCTTGACGTCGTTCTCGTGGATCAGCCCGCGGCGGTCTGGAGGGACGTTCAGAAGAAGGGACGCGTTGTGCCCAACCGACCGCTCATACAGGTCCATCAACTGTCCCGGCGTTTTGACTTGCCCATCCTGCGAAGCATGATAGAACCAGCCTGGCCGGATCGAGACGTCGCATTCGGCGGGCGTCCATTGATCGCCGTTGGGATCTCCCTTCCCGAGCTCGTTGTGGAGGGGGGTACCGGGGACGTAGCGCTTGGAGCGGATGGTGGCCCAGCACTCTTCCGGCGCAAAGCCCGACTCGTTTCCAACCCACCGAACGTCCGGACCGCCGTCGCCAAAGATCACCGCATTGGGGGCATACTTTCGAACGGTCGAGTTGAAGAGATCCCAATCGTAAACTTGCTTCTTACCGTTGGGACCCTCGCCGTTGGCCCCATCGAACCAGACTTCATAAATCGGCCCGTACTTGGTCAGGACCTCTTTGAGCATGTTCGCAAAAACCTGGTTGTATTCGGGTGTGCCGTACTTCGGATGATTGCGATCCCAAGGCGAGAGGTAGACGCCCATCTTGAGTCCGTACTCGTTGCATGCCTTGCGGAGCTCCATCAGGACATCGCCCTTCCCATCCTTCCAGTTCGACTGGGCAACGGTATGGGTGGAGAAGGCCGTGGGCCAGAGGCAGAAGCCATCATGGTGCTTGGCGGTGATGATCACCTGCTTCATACCGGCCTCTTTGAAGGTCCGAACCCACTGGCGCGCATCGAGTTGGGTGGGATTGAAGATCTTGGGGTCTTCTTTCCCCTCGCCCCATTCCTTATCGGTGAACGTGTTCGGACCGAAGTGGATGAACGCGTAATACTCGAGCCTATGCCACTCAAGTTGGCGCGGGCTGGGTTTGGCGATCTGCGGCGTTTGGGCGGGCATCATGGCGAGAGCGGCTAGAGCGGTAAGCAACATGGCGTTGCCCTATCTTAGCGCGACGCGTGAATCCCGTCTAAAACGAATCCGGTGATTTTCCCAAACCGGACCTTCCAAGACCTTCTGGAGGACCTGGCTGGTATCGGTGGAAGCACCATTTCAACTTTGGCACTGGATGAGCTTCGGACTATGTCGATCCAATCGAATCTCATTGGACCTATCACGGGCATCGTACTCCTCTGGCCTGATGCATCTAGCGAATCACCCACCAACGGCAGCTTCGGGCAGGGATCGAAGCTTTGATCTTAACCTTGAATTCGCGGTCCAGGGTCATCTTCACCGCCCTACCGCCTTCCAACTCGACGGTGCAGTCTTTGGCGAGTCCGGTGTAATAGAGCGGAACTTCGATCTCTTGCGTCATCTCATCGTCGGTCGGGTTCCAAACCATGAGCATGGCCTTTTCCGGCAAATTGGGATTCACGTGGACGATCGAGTCCAATTGCCGACCGTCGGCGCGGCGAATGTGGATGACATCGGATTCCAGGATCTTTCGGTATTTCTTGAACCAGTCGACCCACTTGATCACGGCCGCTTTTGTTTCTGGTGCGTCGTAAATCCGTGGACCTCGATAGCAGGCTTGCGCTCCATAGCCGAAGTTGTTGGCCAGGTGCATTTCGTAGTCGTGCAGATGATCTTTAAGGGGTTCGATCGTGGCGGCCGGGCCACCACCCTGATACTCGACCAGCGGGACCATCATCCAACCCATGCTTGGAGTCTTGGTCCAGGTGCCGTCGAACAGGTTCTGCCTCGCATGGACTTGCTGCTGCTCGCGCGGCAAGGACCAGTTCGATTCCCGATAGCCCATTCCCGTTTTGTTCGATCCACTCAGGAAGTAGTAATCGGGAACGTTAAGGAAGATATTCCTCTCTTGGCACCAGCGATAAAATTCGGCAATTCGCTGGAATTGCATCCATTGCGAATCTTCCAAGCCCCGGTGTCCCGGATGGACGGTCGAGGCGCACGTGTCCCCGGGATAGCTGCCATCATGCTCCAGGAGGTTGAAGCCAGTTTCCGTGAAGAACTTGCGCAACTTGGCGAAGTACTCCGCTCCCCATTTGGAGCAAAGGCAGGGAGAGCTGCCGAAAATCGGTTTGGGATTGACGACGTCGTTTGCCTTATCGATGGACCGGCTGGCCAACAAGGAGTAACCACCCAACTCGACGCCTTTGCCGTTCGCATACTCGCGGAACTCCTTGAACTTCGCGATGTTCCTTTCGCTGACATCTTCCATATCGAGTCCGCTCCAGAAGCTGATGACGATCATCTCAAAGCCGCATTCGGCAGCTTGATCGATCGCCGTATGCACGACCTTTGGATCGGTCGAGGTCAGGTGCAGCATGATGGGGTTCTCAGTGCACCACGGAGCCAACGTTCGGTAGAGTCGACGAACTCCAAGGCCTTGCCGCTCACGATCATCTGAATCGTGAAAGAGCTCGAACGTTGAAAACGTTGCGAAATTGCCTCCGGGCGGCACGTCGAGGTCTGGTCCAATCGGGGGTTTGACTTCCAAGAGACAGGGGGTTTTTCGATCGTAGTTGACCTGCGTCGAATACTCAGGATCAGGGTTCCAGTTGGCCGTTCGATTGGAGTTGGTCTGAGCCATCCCTCCAAAGGCGTAATCGGTGGCAATCGTCACATTCGGCTGCCGCCATTCGCCCGTGGTTTCCACGATCGATTCCGGTTCGACCATCGCCAGCATCTCCGAAGTGAATCGGTTGATTCGGACGGCTCTGGCAGTCTGATTTTGGACTTCGACCCGCTTGGTGAAGACCGGGAGCCCATCAAGCAGTTCATAGATCACA
>JADZBW010000276.1 GCA_020851885.1 Fimbriimonadaceae bacterium
AACCAGCGTCAACGTCGATCTGGCGACCGATAACCTCCAAACGATCGCGAACGCAATCAATGCCGCCGTAACGGGAGTTTCCGCCACCGTTCGGTCGGTGACCGAAAATGGTTCAACCAGCTATCGGTTGGATATCGCCGGTACGTCCGGGACGCCGACATTTGCGGATGTCACCGGAAATGCTCTGGCATCGATGGGAATCCTCCAGCAGGCGATGGGGAACCAACTCGTGACGGCACAAGATGCCGCCTACAAGTTGGACGGCGTCAGCTTAACGAGTGCGACAAATACCATCACGACTGCCATTCCGAATGCAACCTTAACCCTGCTCAAGGCCAACGAGACGACGCCCGAAACCAGCACATTGTCCCTGGTCAAGGACACGAGCGCCGTCAAAGCCAAGATAAGCGCCTTCAAAGACGCTTATAACGACGCGATCGACTTCATCAGGACCTATAGCCAGTTCGACAAGGACTCCTTTGCATCTGGTCCGCTCTTCGGCGACCCAGTGGCGAGCCAGTATGAACAGCAACTCAGTTCACTGATGTTCTCGGACGTACCGGGATTAACGGGAAGCTACAAGAACCTGACCTCGCTTGGATTCTCCTTGGATGATAAGGGGATGCTGAGTGTGGATGATGGGTTGCTCACGAATGCCATCAACTCGGCGCCGGGCGATGTCGCGAACCTCTTTAAGACGAGCGGTCTTGGGTCTTCGAGCGACATTCAGTACATCTCCAGCGGCTCGAAGTCGGTGGCTTCAGGAGCTGGTTCCTACCAACTCAACATCACCGCGCTCGCAACGAAGGGTTCGTATACTGCTGAAACCGCCCAAACGGCCGCCAGCGCTGCTTCCGAGATCATCACCTTTTCAGGATCGATGTTTGGAACCACGCCGTACACGCTGACACTGAATGCCGGCAACACGCTCACGGACACCGTGAACAAGATCAATAGCGACAGCAAGCTCAAAGACCTTGTCATTGCTTCGGTCGACGGAAGCGGAAAGCTGAAGCTTGAAAGCAAGAAATACGGAACGGGCGGGAACTGCACGGCAACGAGCAACCTTGTCGCGGGCTCGGACAATTCGGGATTGGGAACTGCGTCTGCCGGCACGGTTTTCTCAGGGACCGACATTGCAGGCACGATCAACGGAGAGGAAGCCACAGGCAACGGCCAATTCCTGGTCGGCAAGGCGGGCAACGCTTTGACCGATGGCCTTCAGATTCAGTACACCGGAACCAGCACGGGAGATGTCGGCACGATAAGCTTGAGAAAGGGCGTGGGCACGCTATCGAACGATGCCCTGGGAACCTTCTTGGATTCGGTCAACGGAATCCTCACCGCCCAAGACAAGTCGCTCAAGGATCAGTACGATGATTTGACGAGCCAGATCACCGACCTCAACGCGCGAATTGCCCAGCGACAGATCGATCTGAAACTGAAATTTGCTGCGATGGAAGAGGCGATAAGCAAAATTCAGTCACAGGGTCAGCGCCTCAGCGCCTTGAACACGGCTTCAAACTCGGGTTAACACTTCCTCTCGATTGAACAGGGTGATGACCATCCTGATCAGTACGGCGGCGATGAGCGCGCCAATCGCAACCGTGATGAGGGTTCCGGTCCAATCGGGTTTGCCCAAGAGTGCGTTGCGAATGTTGTTGGCCGCATTAAGCACGGGCACAAAGTTCACCCAGCCTTGACTGGCGGCATCAGTCAACCCGATCAGCTGACTGAAAGCAGCAGGAATGACCACCACAAAGCTCGCCAAGCTGATGTAGCTCTGGGCCTCTCGCGGATTCTTGGCGTAAGTGCTGAAGGACAGCAAGAGGGCCGCGAACATGGCGACCGTGGGTAGGAGCACGGAGAAGATGACCATCCCGGCCATCGGAGAAATCCCAAGACCGTCTTTGAGCATGAAACTCGCTCCCGGCAAATGCAGCAGGGATATCAGGACAAGGCCAAGGACGGAGGATAATGCGCTCGCAAGGCATAGCGCCGAGAGGGCGAAGAACTTGCCAAGGACGATTTGGGTTCTTTTCGCGGGCGTGATGAGAAGCGTTTCCAACGTGACTTTCTCTTTCTCGCCCGCCACGAGGTCGCTCGCCATCGCGAATCCGCCGTAAAACGCCCACATCACGATCAAATAGGGAAGCATGCTGACGATGAACTCGCTCGCGCCTTTCTCCCCAATCTTCACTTCCTTTTCGACGACCTTGATTGGCTCCGCCACTGCCTCAGGAATGTTGTGATTCGCCAAATAAAGGCTCAGTAGCTTCTTGGAGGCCTCTTCAACGGACTTTTTGAAAAGACTCAGGGCGATCGATGCCTTTTGGTTCTTGGGATCGAAGTATGCGGTGATCACCAATTGACCGGCCGAGTCAGTCGGTTTTGGTGAGAACTGAAGAACGACTTTGGCTTTGCCGTCTCTTATCAACTGCTGACCCTCGTCCACGGACTTGACTTCGGTGAACTTCATGCCGGTCGTCTTCAGCTTCTCGACGATTTCGCTCGATGGGCCCACGTAATGGTAGGTGTAGCCTTCCGGTTTGCCGATGTCCTTTAACACCGTCCCGAATCCGCAAACGACCAGGATCATTGTGAAGATCGGGCCCATGAACGCCGCGCTGCGCGTGCGCTTATCGCGCAACATTTCGCGGACTTCCTTCAAGAACACGTGCTTAATGGGATTCAATTCTTCACTTCCTCGCGCCGGTAGCTGGATTCAAACTGGACGATCTTGAGAAACGCTGTCTCCAAACGGGTCTCGCCCGTTTGGTCTTTGAGTGGGGCAACGGAGCCCTCGCCGCGAATCTGGCCGTCGTGAATGATTGCAATGTGATCGCATAGACGTTCCACTTCGCTCATGATGTGAGTGCTGAAGACGATGGTCTTGCCCAAATCTCGGGCTTCCTCGATGAACTCCATGACCGTCTGGCTGAGCACAACGTCCAATCCCGCGGTTGGCTCGTCGAAGAACAGTACGGGGGGATCGTGGAGAATTGTCCGAGCGATATTTACTCGCTGCTTCTGACCCGTGGAGAGCTTGTCGCACAGTCGATCGGCAAACTCTCCGATTTGGAGTTTCTCGATGACGTAATCCACACGCTTTCTGAGT